>CBIHPL010000651.1:0-1502 GCA_966212005.1 uncultured Asticcacaulis sp. | reverse complement strand
CATCGACGGCGATGATGTGTTCGGACATGTCCGATTTGCGCGTGATGACGATACGCGTATTGGCATTCTGGCGTTCGGAGCGGACCATGTGGCGTTTGAAGACGCCGGCGCCCGTGATGTAGATGCCGGGACGGTAGGGTACCAGGTCGCGCCAGGTATCGCGCGATGGCCGCTCATCGGTTGACACCATCAGCTTGAAGTCGATGGCGCCGTCGGCATTGGTGCGGATGATGAAGCGGTCGTCCCAGTGGTCGATATCGTACTGGATGCCTTCGGAACGCGGCTCGACGCAAAACGGCGCCGAGGTCGGATCGCTGGCGTCGATCAGCCAGGTTTCCGACGTTTCGTGGTTGCCGGTGCCGATGGAGATAAAGGCGTCCGAAGACACCGTGCCGATATGAAGGAAGAAGCCTTCGTCAGGCTCTTCATAGACAAGGACGTCCGCGCCGCCGCGCGCCGGGCGGCGGAAAATCTTGGCGGGACGGGAATTTTCGTCGCGCCATACCCAAAAGATATATTGCGAGTCCGGCGAGAAGCAGAAGCCGCCATTGCTGCTCTGGATCGGGTCGGGGAGGATATCGCCGGTCGCCAGATCGCGAACGAAGATGGTGAAATATTCGGAGCCTTGCGTATCCTCGCCCCAGGCGAACAGGCTGTGGTCGGGGCTGTGCTGGGCGTCGGACGTCTCATAGAAGTCGTTGCCTTCAGCCTTCGCGGCCTGCGCCCTGGCTTCTTCGTCGAGCAGGATCTGCTCCTGGGCAGCGGTGTCCTCGACGCCTGGCAGCGGGCTCAGGGGCGCGCCTTCGCTGCGCGGGCGTCTCGCGACGATCGGATGCTGGGCGCCGATGTTGTATCGGCTATAGTATTCCCATGCGCCATCGGGGCCGGGGACGCTCGAATCGTCCTCCTTGATGCGGCCCTTCATCTCGGCAAAGATTTGTTCCTGCAGGTCCTTGGTGCCTTCGAGCAGGGCGGCGCTATAGGCGTTTTCTTCATCGAGCGTTGCCTTGATCTCAGGCTTGATCAGGCCGGGATCGCGCAGCACGGCCTGCCAGTTGTCGTCCTTCATCCAGCGATAATCGTCGACACGCCTTTCACCGAGTTGTTCGATCTCGAACGGGATCTTGGCGGGGCGGGGGGCTTGGGGAAGGGTTTTGGTCAAAGGCAATGCTCTTATCTGGTTAGCTGTGGCGGTAAAGCCATCTTTTCCGGCAAACGCGATTATTCGCTGCAAAGCGGCTTTTCAGATCGGCCGGGCTGGGTCACAGTGATTGACGAAACCGTTTGACCCATTCGCCAAAGGGCGTCAAATAAGTTTCCGGAAAACCGTGTGTTTTCGCATGTTGGTCCCATATGAGCGGATGACATGACATTTCGCAGGGGGATGACCGGTGTATTCGCGGGTATCATGGGGGACCTTCGGGCATGATGGATGCTGACCTGACAGTGGCGCTGATCAAGGCGACCGTTCAGATCGACCAGCCGATCAGTGAAGCCAAGCG
>CBIHPL010000650.1:0-1561 GCA_966212005.1 uncultured Asticcacaulis sp. | reverse complement strand
ACAAATATCCTTATGGCTGCACCGAGCAGGTGACCTCGGCGGCGATGCCGTGGCTCTACGCCGACGAATCCATGGTCGGCAGGGACCGTGCCCGACCATCCGCCGGGGCGCTCAAAATCGCCGTACAGAAACTGCTGGACCGCCAGGCCCAGGACGGTGCATTCGGACTTTGGCGCGTGGGTGACGGCGATGCTGATGGCTTTATCGGCGCCTATGCGACCGACTTCCTGCTGGAGGCCCGCGCCCGCGGCGCCTATGTGCCGCAGGAGGCCATAGACAAGGCCATGAACGCCATGCGCGACCTGTCGAAGCCGCAAGGCTATACCTCGGTCAACTATCGCCTGAGTGTGCCGGACTACTGGTATTACAGCGGTGTATCGGGTGAGCAACTGACCAGGCAGATGCGCAGCCGTGCTTCGGCCTATGCGCTGTATGTCATGGCCAAGGGCAAGTCGGGCGATCTGGCCCGCCTGCGCTGGTACCGTGACGTCCAGTTCGGTGAGGAGCAGTCGCCGCTGGCCCGTGCGCAGGTCGCCGCCGGTCTCAGCATGATGGGTGATCGTGCCCGGGCCCGTCAGGCCTTCCGCCAGGCGATCGAAAAGATCGGCTACACGGATCATTATGACTGGTACCAGTCGCCTCTGCGCGACCTGGCCGGCATCATCGCCCTGGCCTATGAATCGGGCAATGGCGACATCGGCGCGACGCTGGTCCCGCGCCTGGAAAACGCCATGAAGAGCCCGTCCCAGCTCAATACGATCGAGCAGGCCTATATCCTCAAGGCGGCGTCCTATATGCTGAAGGCGGCCGGCAAGACCCGGATCGACGCTAACGGTGTGTCGACCCTGCCGGGCAGCCAGAATGTCCAGCGTTTCGGTGTGACGAAGTTCGCCGGTGCGCAGTTCAAGAATACGGGTTCCGGCCCGATCTGGCGGACGGTGACGGTTATCGGCACGCCGGTGGCGCCTCCGGGGGCTGCATCGAGCGGCCTCAGCCTGTCGAAGGCGTTCTACACATTGGGCGGGCAGCGTATCGATCCGTCGCAACTGCGTCAGGGCGATCGGGTGATCGTGGTGATTTCCGGCGGCAGCGATCGGGCGGAAACACGGCCGATCGTCATTGATGATCCGCTGCCGGCCGGTTTCGAGATCGACTCGACCCTGACCAGTGAAGACACGTCCAACGGACCGTTCAGCTTTGTCGGTGAACTGACTGCCGCCAAGGCCCAGGAAGCCCGCGACGATCGCTATGTCGCGGCGCTGGATGTGTCATCGAACCGCAGCTTCAGCGTGGCCTATATTGCCCGCGCCGTGACGCCGGGGGACTATTATCTTCCGGGTGCGGAGGCGAAGGACTTCTACCGGACGGACACCTTCGGGCGGACGAATGGCGGGCGGATGGTGATTTCAGGAAGGTAAGATTAAGTCGCGGGGTCGCGGACCCCCCCCCCCCGGTTTTATCTGAGGGCGGTTAACCCAAAAGCCAAAAAAAAAGGCCCCCCAAAGGAGGCCCAATTTATTTGGTGTGAGGAGTATTCGTACCCCCACACACACAAAGGCGA
>CBIHPL010000649.1:0-1579 GCA_966212005.1 uncultured Asticcacaulis sp. | reverse complement strand
CTGATCGGCTTCCTGTTCTTCGCGATCGTGACTGGAACAGGCGGCGGCACGGTGCGCGATATCATTCTCGGCCGCGTGCCGGTCTTCTGGGTGTTGAATCCGCTCTATATCGTCATCTGCTGCATTGTCGGCGTCGTTGTCTTCTTTACCGCCCATCTCCTGGAATCGCGCTATCGCCTGCTGATCTGGCTCGATGCAGTCGGTCTGGCTGCCTATTGTGTGCTTGGTGCCGCCAAGGGACTGGCCGCCACCGGCTCACCGACGATTGCCATCGTCACCGGCGCTCTGACGGCGACCTTCGGCGGTATCCTGCGCGATCTCCTGGCAAATGAGCCTTCGGTGCTGCTGCGGCCGGAAATCTATGTGACGGCGGCTCTGGTCGGGGCAGGGGTCTTTACCAGCGTCAATGCGCTTGGGGCGGAACTCTATATCGCGTCGGCCTGTGGGGTTGCAGCCGCCTTTGCAGTGCGCGGCGGCGCCCTATGGTTCGGATGGACATTTCCGACCTACAAGCACAAGCCCGGCCGACACCCTGATGACGTGATGTGAAAATCAGCTCTGCTTCGGGCGCAGGCGGATCACCACGTCGACATGGGCGATTTCCATGCCCTTGGGCGGCGGCGGCAGATTGTCGATGGTCAGATTGCTGATCGGGATATCGAGCACCTCGTTTTCACCTTCGACGAAAAAGTGATGGTGGTCGGAGACGTTGGTGTCGAAATAGGTCTTGGTGCTCTCGACAGCGAGAACGCGGATCATCCCTGCTTCGGTGAACTGGTGCAGCGTATTGTAAACGGTCGCGAGCGAGACAGGCACGCCGGCGGCGACCGCTTCCTCATGCAGTTCTTCGACGGTCAGATGCCTGTCACCCTTGGCAAACAAGAGATCGCCAAGCGCGACGCGCTGCCGGGTGGGGCGCAGACCGGCGGCACGCAGCCTTACCTCTATGGCGATCGGGGCTTGACCCGTCATCAACACCAACTCCAGTTATTCTGGCATAAAGCAATCAGGTTTCCTCAATGCGATATAACTTTTGCGCAAAAGCCTTTCAATAGTTCAATGGGGACAAGGAGGCTCAAAAGGCCGCAAAAACGGGCTTTTGACGCAATTAGGTCTGGTCGCGGCCTTGGCCTTCCTGTATGCGACCACCAAATATTGGCTCAGGCCCAGTCGGGAACTCAGAAAAGAAGCCGCCATGCTTGCGCTTCATTTTCTTAGGAACTTGGACTAAAGACACACATCCATCGCAAGAACGCGGGGGGAAACAGAGATTTATGACAACCAGACAGTCTAGTTACTCGTACGAAGAACTCATCGCCTGCGCACATGGTGAACTGTTCGGGCCTGGCAATGCACAGCTGCCGCTGCCGCCCATGCTCATGGTTCACCGCATCACGGATATTTCCGAGACGGGCGGCGCCTTCGACAAGGGCTATCTGCGCGCCGAATATGATGTGCGCCCGGACGACTGGTATTTTCCCTGCCACTTCGAAGGCAATCCGATCATGCCGGGCTGCCTTGGCCTCGATGGCATGTGGCAGCTCACCGGCTTCTTCCTGGGCTGGCTCGGAGAGGAAGG
>CBIHPL010000648.1:0-1589 GCA_966212005.1 uncultured Asticcacaulis sp. | reverse complement strand
CATCTCGTCAAGGGCAACCGCGTTGCCGAAACAGACCTCAAAGACGCGCAGAAGATCACCCGCTGGTATTATCTGGCGGGCGTCGAGGCCGAGGGCCGGACCACTGGCGCAATCGTCACCCTCGGCGACTCGATTACCGACGGCTATGGCGTCCAGCCCAACACTAATGCGCGCTGGCCCGACACCCTGATCCGCCGTCTGAACGAAGCGAAAATTCCACTGGCCGTGCTGAACCAGGGGATCGGCGGCAACCGTCTGCTGCTCGACGGCTCCGGCCCTAACGCCATGGCGCGGCTGGAACGCGACGTGCTGGCGCAACCGGGTGTCAAATACCTTATCCTGCTCGAAGGCGTGAACGACCTGGGCACGCTGACCCGTGATGCGCCTGTGACACCGGAAGAGCATACCGCCCTGGTCAATCGCCTGATCGCCAGTTATCGCCAGATCATCGACCGCGCCCATGCCCACGGCATCACAGTCTACGGCGCGACCATCCTGCCTTATGGCGGCAACGGCTATTACCATCCCGATGCTGCCAATGAAGCCGACCGCCAGGCACTCAACGCCTGGATTCGGACGCCCGGCAATTTCGACGCCGTCATCGATTTCGACGCCCTGACGCGCGATCCGGCCAATCCCAGCATCATGAAGGCCGAATTCGATTCCGGCGATCACCTGCATCCCTCAATCGCCGGCTACAAGGCGATGGGTGAATATATCGATCTGAAACTGTTCAAAAAATAGGCGCCGGCCCGTCACATTCTGACAATCAGGAGGCAGTTTCGCATCCCAAAGCGAGACTGCCTTTCCTATGCTCCGCCGACCGAAAAGTGTGCGGAGAGATCAGATGTCAAAACTGCCTCATCTTATCCTGCCTGTCATCGCACTGGCCCTGGCGGCTTGCGCGTCCGAGAAAAAGGACGCTGGCGGCATTGCCGTCTCTACCAAATTCTGGTCGCCCAAGGGTACAGTCGCCGAAACCCTGGCGGCCGACAGGTCGCGCGCGACATTCGACGGCGCCGCCAAGGCTGCCGGCCTCTACACCACCCTGGCAGGCCCAGGCCCGGTGACGGTCTTCGCGCCCGACGACAAGGCTTTCGCAGCGACAAAGGTCGAAGCCTCGCACGTCGCCGCCTGCCACGTCATCCCGTCGGAACTGACACCCAAGGTCCTGTCCGGCATGATCAAGCAGAATGGCGGCAGCTATCCCGTGATCACCACCGGCGGCTGCGTCCTGACGGCGACGCAGGTGAAGAATGTCGTCACCCTGACCGACCAGAACGGCAATGCCGCGACGCTGAAGGCAGGCCCTCAACGCCGCGGCAATGGCATGGTCTACAAAATCGACAAGGTGTTCAGCCCGGCCGGGTCACTGGCCGCCAAATAAGCAATGCGCTAAAAGTATAAGCGGTTTTTCGCTTAAGCATTGCGACAAACATAAACATCACTTGCCAACCGCAAGCTTATTGGCAGCCTGAGTTAACTGCATATATGTCGGCCCCATCGGAATGACATACTCGTTCTGCCCCCCGAAGAAGGGCCAGTCCTCACGGTTTTCCGGCAGGTCCGGCTTGATGATCAGCACGCCC
>CBIHPL010000647.1:0-1600 GCA_966212005.1 uncultured Asticcacaulis sp. | reverse complement strand
CGCGCCTGACCGGATCGGCGCCGGCGGTCAGTTCCAGGAATGGCTGGAGGACTGGGATGCCCAGGCGCCTGAACAACACCATCGCCACGTCTCGCACCTTTATGCCGTCTATCCCAGTTCCCAGGCCAATGTCCGCGACACGCCCGAGCTGATCAAGGCCGCCAAGGTGACTCTCGACAATCGGGGCGACCTGGCGACCGGCTGGGGAACGGCGTGGCGGTTGTGCCTGTGGGCGCGCATGGGCGACGGCGAACGTGCACATGGTATTCTGAAAGCATTGCTGGGCCCGCAGCGGACCTATCCAAACATGTTCGACGCCCATCCGCCGTTCCAGATCGACGGCAATTTCGGTGGCGCAGCCGGCATACTGGAGATGATCATGCAGTCCTGGGGTGACGAAGTCCACCTGCTGCCCGCCCTTCCCTCTGCGTGGCCGTCGGGCGAAATCAAGGGCGCGCGGGCGCGCGGGGCTCTGCAAATCGATATGGCCTGGAAGGATGGCAAGGTCCGGTCGCTGACCATTACGGGACCGGCAAATACAGATGTGCGCCTGCGTATTCGCGGCGAGACAAAAGCCATAACCCTGAATGCCAGGGGACGCTATGACCACCGCCCGAACTGACGCATGACGCAAAAAAAAGCGCCGGGCATCGCACCGGCGCTTTTTGCGGGACTGTTCTGACGATTACCGAATCGCCACCAGCTTGCCGTTTTCGGTGACGACGAACAGTTTGTCGCCGACTGCGATGGGCGCGATGTAGGCAGCACCGCCGATATTGATCGATTCCACCGCTTCACCGGTGTTGGGATCGAAGGCAACGGCCTCCCCTTTTGAATTGACCAGGACCAGACGGCTGTTGGCCATGACCGGGCCTGCCCATTGCGGCAGCTTGCGCGCGTCCTTGGTCCCCTTGCCGAGGCCGAAAAAGCCTTTGCCTCCCTTGGCGGCCTTGCCCTCATTGAGTTCCTTGACCCAGTAGATCAGGCCGCTGTCGCGGTTGGCGGTCAGGAGTTCGCCCTGGACCGTCAGCAGAAAGACGACGTCGCCCGCTACCCAGGGCGAGTTGGTGCTGTCTGCGGCGACGGACCATACCGGCTCGCCTGTCCGGGCGTTCATAGCCTGGAAGACGCCCGAATGGCTGGCGGCGAAGATCGTTCCGTTATAGAGAACCGGGCGGCCGGAAATGTCGCGGATTTCCGAAATGGCATTGGTGCGCGTCTGCTTGGCCAGGACCTGCGTCCATTGCGGCTGGCCGCTTGTGGTATTGAGAGCGACCAGTTCACCTGACGAGAAAGGCGCGTAGACGGTTTCACCCGACAGGATTGGCGACGCGGTCTTCAACAGGCGCGCCGGTTCGGCGATCGCCTGATAGGTCCAGTCCATATCGCCGGTTTCGCGATTGAAGGCGAATATCTGGTTGTCGACGTCGGTCGCGAAGACGTATTTGTCGTTGACCACCGGCGCGGAGTGCATCTGGGTGTCGACCGTCTTCTGCCACAGGGTCGCGCCCGAGGAGGCATCCAGCGCGGCGATGAAGCGGAAGCCCGAGGTGACGTACAGCTTGCCGCTGCCCGTGGGGGCGTTCTTGAGGTCGGTGGT
>CBIHPL010000646.1:0-1604 GCA_966212005.1 uncultured Asticcacaulis sp. | reverse complement strand
CGCTTCGGCTTCTTCGGATTTCCGGAGCTGAGCAAGCAGGACAAGGACAATGGCCTGCTTGGCAACTATGGCTACATGGACCAGATCGCCGCGTTGAAGTGGGTCCAGGCCAATATCGCGGCCTTTGGCGGGGATCCGGCCAATGTGACGATTTTCGGCGAGTCGGCAGGCGGCGGGTCGGTCCACATGCTGATGACCTCTCCCCAGGCCAAGGGGCTTTTCGCCAGGGCCATCGTGCAGTCGGGCGGCGGTCGCGGCAACCTGATGGGGGACCGCCAGTTGCGCGTGGACATGCCCAATGCGCCGTCGTCCGAAACGCTTGGGGTGAATTTCGCCCGGCAGAAGGGCATCGAAGGCAGCGGCGCCGAGGCCCTTGCGGCGCTGCGCAAGCTGTCGGCCGAAGAGGTCAATGACGGCCTGGGCATGATGACGATGCAAAACGCCGCCAAGACCTATGGCGGGCCGATGGTCGACGGCGTCATCGTCGCCGAAAGCCCCCAGGCGGCCTATGAAGCCGGCCGCCATGCCAGGGTGCCTGTCATGATCGGCGCCACCTCGGCGGACATAGGCTTCAGTTTCGCGCCGTCGAAGGACGCGGCCTTCGCGGCATTCGGTCCCCTGGCGGACCAGGCCAAGGCCGCTTACGACCCGGACGGCTCAAGGCCGCTTCAGCAGGTCAATGCCGAGATCGGCATGGACCGCATGATGGTCGAGCCGTCGCGCTATGTCGCCGGCGTCTTTGCCGGCAAAGGTATTCCGTCCTATGAATATCGCTTCGGCTATGTGGCGGCATCGATGGCGGCCGAATGGAAGACCGGCGCGCCGCACGCCACCGAAATTCCGTATGTGATGAATACCGTCCAGGCCAAATATGGCGACAAGCTGACGGCGGCCGACGCGAAAATCGCCGACCAGACCAACAGCTACTGGGTCAATTTCGCCAAGACCGGCAATCCGAACGGCGACGGCCTTCCCGAATGGCCGCGCTACGACGGCAAGACCGACATCCTGATGATCTTTGCGCCGGATGGCGTGCCGGTGGCAAAGCCCGATCCGTGGAAGGCGCGGATGGACGTTACGGCCGCAGCGGCTGTGCCGCCGGTGAAGTAAGGAAGCGACACCACCGCATGAGCGCAGAATGACTTCGGCGCACCCCGTACGCGGGAGACCTATTGCACCGCAACAAACGCGACTATAGGTTGCTCCATGGCGACTCATGGGTGGTGACACGGTGGCCCGTCGTTTGCAGGCGCACTGTGGATTGGTTTTCTAAAGAGGGGTTTATGAAGAAGCTTGGCTGGATCGCAGCGCTGGCGTTGATGTTTGGCGGCTCTGCCGCCCATGCGCAACAACCGGGAACATTCATCGCTGCCTGGTTGCTGGACGGGACCATGTCGGCCTTTGTCGACAAGGCATCGATTTACCGCAGCGGCGAGACGGTATCGGCCTGGGTCAAGGTCTACTATTTCGATGAGCAGGTGCAGGACAAGGTCGCCTACCGGACCAGCCGCGTGACGGTGAACTGCCTGGCGTCCAGCATGTGGATGGTCTCGACCTCGACCTACGACAAGAAGGGCAACCCGATCGATACGGTTGACTACAGC
>CBIHPL010000645.1:0-1607 GCA_966212005.1 uncultured Asticcacaulis sp. | reverse complement strand
TTTATTGGCAAGCGTATCCGGCGGCGTCAGTTCGTGCAGCCGCGCCAGCGCTTCGACGGCCGACAGATAGAGCGGGGTTTCATCCTGTCCCGAAGCGATCAGTCGAGCGAACAGGTCATCGCCGAGATCCTCGCTGATCAATAGACCGTTGGGGGCATCGACTTCAAAGATTTCCGGCGCCGACAGGCCCTGGGCACGCAGATAGTTCGAAGCCGCGACAAAAGCGTCGATGCGGCCGGCGGCCAGACGCGCCATGGCGTTATAGCCCGATGCCTCACGTTCACTATCGGTTTGCGACGGCAGGCACGGCTGGCTTTCCAGCGCCGGCGCCTGATCCATCAGCATGAAGGTGCGGTCGCCCTTTTTCAGGCGCTCATACCGCCGGGTCGAGGCATCTCCGGGAAGGGGGTGACGCTCTGCGTCGCCAAAGCCCGATGCCGTCAAAAACCGGCGTTTGGTGGCTTCTCTGGTATCCATTACGCGTTGTCTTCCCGGTAACGCCCGGTGGGGGTCAGTCTGGCTATGCGGCCGATGACCGGCCCTTTCGGAAAATTGGTCTTATCGGGCAGTTCTAGGCTGATATCCAGCCGGTCGTCAAAGCCCAAATGTCCAAGCCTGTCCGGCCATTCGATCACAAGCACGGCATGGGAAAGCGCATCGTCCAAGCCCAGCTCAAAGGCGTCTTCAGGCGTGGTCAGGCGATAGAGGTCAAGATGCAGGATTTCGAAATCCGGGGCGTCGTAGGACTGGATCAGGGTAAAGGTCGGCGACGGCACATCCTGATCCGGATGTGTCAAGGCACGGATCAATCCGCGCGCCAGGGACGATTTGCCCATGCCGAGATCGCCGTGGAGGTAGAGGACATCGGAGGGCTTTAGCTGGGCTGCAATCAGCGCGCCGAGTTGTGTCGTCGCGGCTTCATCCGGCAGCCACAGGGTTTGGGGTTGGGTCAGGTCAAGAACGGTAAGGTCGGAGGGCGTTTGCATCAAAGAGACCCCACCACCATCTGCTCCGCAGATGGTCCCCCTCCCCATCGCTCCGCGACAGGGAGGAGAAGATGGAGCACGATCACTCCTCCCTGTGCGAAGCATGGGGAGGGGGACCGCCAGCGAAGCGCAGCGGTGGTGGGGTCCCTTGCGATGTCAGACAAAAATTCCATGGTCAGGCGGTATAGCGCCGGTCGGGGTCGATACTCAATTCCCGTTCGACATAGGCCTTCAACCGTTCGGTTTCGACACCTTCGGGCAGGATAACCGGCCCGACCGTCAGATCGAATCTTTGCCGCGCCTTGTTCAGGAACTCATGAAACAGCGTAATGTCGCGCAGTTCCTGCGAGAACGTGTTGAACAGATGGAACCAGAAGGAGTTCGGCCCTTTCAGATGCATGGGCACGATTGGTGCACTGTACTTTTGCGCCATCGATACAGCCGTCGGCGCCCACGGCGGATCGCAAAGCTCACCTTCGGCATTGCGCCGCGCCAGCCGCCCGGCCGGAAACAGCACGATACACCGTTCGGCCTCAAACGCCGCCTTGGCGGCCTGAAGCGTCACCCGCGTCTTTTCCCGCGTCCGCTTGGCTTCGACCCATTCGACCGGGATCAGGCTTT
>CBIHPL010000644.1:0-1612 GCA_966212005.1 uncultured Asticcacaulis sp. | reverse complement strand
GTCTCTTTAAATAGAGGTTGCCGGATGGCCTGGTTATTATGCTTGCAGACCGCGTCTAGCGCTTCAGCGCCACAGCCGATCTAACAGAGTGCGCGTACATACTTGCGAGGGGCACGCACGTCAAGAGGCGATTTCATCAAAACGTGTATAAAATAAGCTTTTGCGAAAAACGGCCGCCACGCGGCATCGGTTAAACTCCGCATTGAAAAATTGCAACGGCGCTGACCAATTGCACGCTCATTGTAGGAGATGCACCATGAGACACCTGTTGCCGCTTTTTCTGTCTGCTGGCCTGCTGAGCGCATGCACCAGCGACGGCACCTACAGCGCGGCCCCTCAGGCGGAGGCCCGCTTCCAGCTGGCCGGCAAGGAGTGGGTGCTCGTTGAATTGAACGGCCAGGCTATAGCCGAATCGGAGCGTTCGCCTACGCTCACTCTGACGACCGACAACAAAATCAACGGTAACGGCGGCTGCAACCGGTTCTTCGGCGGTTACGAAATCCTGCCCGAGAAACGTATCCGCTTTAGTGGTGTCGGCTCTACCCGCATGGCATGCGCCGATGGCATGCAGACGGAACAGGCATATCTTGCCGTATTCAACCAAGCCGACAGCTATTCGCTCACGGGATCGACCCTGTCGCTTGACAAGGGCCGCGCAACGGCACTGGCGCGATTTGTGGCGCGGTAATCAGGCCGCCTTGTCGGTCATGCGCATGACTGCGCGCTGGGACAGGCTGAACAGCGCCCTTCCCCACCCCGTCATATCCAGTTCCGTCGCCCGGATCAGTTTCATGCGACGGCGCAGGCTGAGACGCGCCGCTTCGAATTCGGCCTCCGCCACAGGCAGGGCCTTGGCCGCGACATTGATAAGTGAACTGATAAACATGGGATGCGGTGTATACTCGCCTTCCAGGCACGCACCGCCGTCTGTCGTCAGCGGCGACTTGTAATCCTCGCCACCGGTGCCGAAGTCGAACCGCTTATAGCCCCGCGACGCCATATGGCGGATGATGGCGACAGTCAGCAATATACCCACCGAGTAACGGTAATAGTACGGATCATAGGCCGGAAACCACAGGTGCACGTTTTCGCCATCGGTCAGACTGATCTCAGCCGCGACGATGCGGCCATCATTGCGATATACGCCCGCCCGCAGGCCAAACTGCTCGTCCTCATAGGCCGCAAGGTTGTCGAGCAGGGTACGTGTCCAGCCGCAGTCGAAGACGTCGTGCATGCCGGAGCGGCGATATTGTTCGCGCTTGATGTCCAGCACCCAGTTCAACAGGTGCGGCGTCACCCGCTCCCAACTGAACTCAAAGCCCCCGAAGTCCTTTTCGACATTGCGCTGACAGCGCGAAATGTTCTTGAAAAACTTGTGATGCGTCCCGTCCTGCGTTGCCCACCAGTGGTCGAAGCCAAGACTGGCGTCGGCAACGCGCCGCGTCAATTTCATACCAGGCGCCTGCCCCGACATGTTGCCGACCCAGCCCTGAAATTCAAGATGGCGGGCACCGGCCGCACGCAGCAACGCATCGAAATCGACCGTCATGCCCGGCTTACCGACGACACCATGATAATCGCTGAGCGGCGCGCCAAGCGGTTGTAACGTGCC
>CBIHPL010000643.1:0-1622 GCA_966212005.1 uncultured Asticcacaulis sp. | reverse complement strand
TGGCGCAGGCCCGCGGCCAGAGCCTGGCCCAGATGGCGCTCGCCTGGACGCTGCGCGACGAACGCGTAACCTCAACCCTGATCGGCGCCCGGACCGTTGAGCAACTGGACGACAGCCTGGGCGCACTCGACAACCTTGCCTTCACATCAGCGGAACTGGAAGCGGCCGATCAGATTACGCGTGGTGATCCCGATATCTTCACCGCTCCGGCCAAGGCCAATGGCGATGATCTGCGCGCGGCCCCGGATTACCGCGCCTGATCTTAGTAATTTGTTGAGCATAGTCGGCGTGGTGCACTGCACCACGCTCTTTTTTATCTGGTAGAGTATTCAAGCGACAACCGCTTTATAGTCTTAACTCTCGCAGTTATTGCGGTGCGAAAAATTATTCCCCAACCACGCGAACCAAAACATATTTCTTCTTTATTTCCGACTCGCTAAAACTTATTCGAGGCTGACAAGGGTTCATAATCATGTCGATCACCGAGGAAACCTGCCGCTGGGCCTATGCCAAGGCCATGCGCAACGAGAATATCCGGCGCGCCTTACAGGAAGTCGGACGGGCCATCTATCTCGATGACAATGCGTCAGATGAGTCCGTATTTCCGGCGTCCAATCGCTACGTCCTGTCGCGCGTCGAATTGCATGGCGAACGCCAGGCGGACGCATTGGTCTATTGCAACGGCGTCTGCGTCGCCTGATTCACGCCGTTCCGGCGCCGTCGGAATGGCGGCGCTACACCCTGCATCTCTTCCCGGAACGCGACTATTGACATACTGGAACAATTGGAACAAAATGTGAACATTGGATCCGGAGTCGATCATGCACGTACAGTCCCAACCCTCCCCGCAAAAGACGCAGCCCCTGCGCTGGTCGCGTGTCGATGCCGCCGATACGCGCGTCGAACGCGATCTTAAAATGATCTTGTGCGCCCGTGACTTCCAGGTCCTGAGCGGCTCGCAGGCTGTGACGCCTTGCTACTATCGTGGCCGTGACCGCGCCGGTAACGCCATCACTGTCCGCGTCATTGCGGACGACATGGCGGCGTGATCCATTGCCGTAACGTTCGCCGGGCTGCTTCCCGTCGGTCGCGCGGCGCGACAACGGCGGCTCAAAAGCTGATGGCCTCGAGAAATGATAGAATCTCCTTTCCGACTTCAACCTTGCAGGTTTCCGTCGAAAGACTGCGGTCGCACCCTTCCAGTACCTTGTACTTTGCGTAGACACCTTTGGATGCAAGGCGATTGACGGGGTCGGCGACGCGGCTGTTCGAAACGGACGGGTCGCTGGCCAGCTGCAGAAACATCAAGGGTGATATCAGAGAAGGTAAGAGCGTTGATGGCGAAGACGCTTTCATATCCACGCCTTGCCAGTAACGCGCGTAAACGGCCAGATCGTCACTGTTGAGCCTGATAGTGCGGCCCGGATACAGCCCGGGCCGTATCCTTGGATCCGGCGTGATCCGTCGGCTGACTTCCAGGTGCTGTCTGAACTGCTCAAGGTCGGTTATCGCGCCGATGGGAATCGCACACCGGTACATACCTGGTGACCGGCTGGCGAGCATGAGCGCTGCGTAACCACCATATCCGACGCCCGCCAGACAGACACGGGAAGAATCGGCAA
>CBIHPL010000642.1:0-1633 GCA_966212005.1 uncultured Asticcacaulis sp. | reverse complement strand
AGACGGAACGAGCGCACAAAGACTGATCGGATCGATCAACGTCGCGGATCTGCCCGGCGACCAAAAGGCGTTGGCCGGCTGCATCGGTGAACGGCTGAATTCGGCGTCCGACGTTTCGCTTCCCCAGGCAGGGATAACCGATCAAGCCTCCCGGCTTTACCGTCGGTACTGGCTGGACGCGGCCATGGGCAGGCAACCCGTCGAGCAGGCCGAAGAGATGCTCCGCCTTAAGCTCACTCAGACCCTGCATCTGGACACAGTCACGGATTGGGAGGGCGTAGAGGCCGCTCTGAAGGCGGCCGTCAAAAAACAGGGCTACGGCATACTTATGGGCCGAACCGGTCGATTGCGTGAATTCATGGTCTGGACATCGGAAAAGACTGAAACGCGCGACGTCACCCTTCCCGAAGGAGCGCACAGCGTCCGTGTGACCTATCTGGACGATTTTGCCAGCATGGGCTGGTCGAAATACCTGTCGTGTGACCGGATCGGTACCGGCGGCTGGGCGAAGCCGGACGGACTCTATGCCGTCGTGCCGGCCTATCCATCCCTCGACCACGAACTGTTCAGGCTGGCATTTCTGACCCATGAAACCCAGCACTTCTCCGACTACGACCGGTTTCCGGGACTTGAGGCCTGGGAACTGGAATACCGCGCCAAGCTCGTCGAACTAACCTATGCGCAAGACATATCTCCGCTGCTTCTGAGAGGGTTCGGCAGCGCTGTCGGAAAAGACCCGGCGGATTCGCACGCCTATGCCAATGGACGTGTCCTGGCCGATATCAGGACGCGCCTGAGCGTTCAACCCGACGCCGACCTGACCGCGCTGCCGCTGGCCGACATTCAGCGCGCGGCACGGGACACCCTTATGGCCGATTCGCAAAAAAGACAGGCGCGCCGCGCGCCAGCGTCATGACGCGGGAGCTTTTGCACCGAAGATATCCGGAAGGCGGAATGCCACCGCCGGGCCCTTTGCCGACAGCCGCTTGACGCTCTGGCAGGCGGGCTCGACGCCACGTCTGCACGCTGTCCGGTAGTATCGCACGGCCTCGGACACATTGGCCTTGGCGCCGGATCCTTTTTCATGCATCAGCCCAAGCGCGTGGCAACCGGCGCCACTCCCAAGGTCGCACGACTGTTTGAAAGTCCTGGCGGCGGCCGCGGCATCCTTGGATGCAGCCGTGCCGGTGATGTACATCCGGCCAAGGATCAGGCAGGCATCGGCATCTCCGGCCGCGCAGCCCTTTTTCGCATCGGCAAGAATAATCTGATCGGCCGTGGTCTCGGCGGAAACCGACCGGCTGGGCGCGGGCGAGGACGTCTTGCCGGAGACCGGGGCAAGCGTAGCCGGCGCGGCCTTCGTCACGACTTTAACCGCCGGCTTGGGCTTCGGCGCGGCTTTCACCCGCGCCGCCGCCTTTCCGCAGGATCTGGCCGCGCATACGTTTTTTTTGCTTCGTACGGCCCGTCTGCCAGGTTCAGGCGGGGCCGGTTCGGGTTCGTCGGCAACGGTCCACACGGCGCCGAGCGGTTCGTGCCTGGACCGGGACGTCGACGAGTCGTGTTTGGCGGCCGGCCAATAGGGTCCGCCTTCCGCTACGGCAATGCCCGACCACGCCACACCAGCAATGAT
>CBIHPL010000641.1:0-1638 GCA_966212005.1 uncultured Asticcacaulis sp. | reverse complement strand
GTCCGTGAAAAAGTCGCCCGGACCCTTGCCGACAAAGGCCTTGACGACGTCCGCGCCACGGTTGACGGTCAGACCGTCACTTTGACGGCCATGGACAACGATCCCGACTCCGCCCGCAAGCTGAAAGAGGCCGAAAAGGCTATTTCCGCGATCGACAGCCCCGACGTGCCCGGCGGCGAATATGCCCGCCTCGTCACAGATATCCATGTCGGCAGGGTGCTGGAAGGCACGCCACGCGCCGTTGTCGCAGCGGACACGGCTCCGATGGTTGCCGCCGGTGCTGCGCCGTTTACGGTCAGTGGTGAAAGCGCCACGACGATCGATACGGTCACGGCCAGCCGGCCGACGGTCGCCGGCAGCGGCGCCGTGCCGATCAGTTCGAACGTGGCCCAGGGCTGTGAAGAACGCATCCTGGCGGCCATGGGAACGCGCAAGCTGACCTATGTGTTCGGCAGCTACGAGCTGACGCCTGAAAGCCACGCCGTTCTTGACGATGTCTACAAGACCGTGGCGTCCTGTCCCTCGGAACTGAAGATCGAGGTTGCGGCCTACACCGACAATGCCGGCGACGCCGTTGCCAACCAACTGATCACCAGGTCGCGCGCGCAGGCGGCGGCTCAGGCGCTGATCTCACGCGGCCTGTCCCAGGATCGTGTGTCGGCGGCCGGTTATGGCGGGGCTCAGCCGATTGCCGATAATGCGACGCCGGAAGGCCGCGCCGCCAATCGCCGCGTCACCTTCCACGTGACGGCGGGATAAGGAGAAGGCCATGCTGCATCTGATCTTCGAACTGCGCTGGCTGTTGCTGGCCGCCGCCGGCCTTGGTCTTCTGACCGGCTTCTTCGCACGTAAACTGGGTTAAGGGGCGCCTCCATGCTGAACATGACGTTGCAATCGATCATGCTGCTGGTCGTAGCCTTCGGCATCTTTGCGATCATTGGCTGGCTGGCGGCCGGCAAGCGCAAGCCTGTCGTCCGGCGCGTCAGCGCCTTCGACACGTTCGAAGTCGTCGAAGGCGGTGCCGCACCTGCACGCGCCGCGCCGGCGGACGTCATCCATTACGATGTCGCCAAGGCCGCCGAACAGTTCACATCGGGTGTCGTCGCGCCGCGTACCTCCGAAAACCCGGTTGCGGACGTCATCCGCATCGAGCCCCGGACTTCAGAGCCCCGGTCTTCCGAGCCCCGCCACGCCGACGTCCAAAAGCCTGCCTATGCGCCACCGGAATTCACGCCGCGCGTTGACACATCGACCCTGCGCATCAATCCGCGGCCGGATTATCTCGATACCAATTTGCACGGCCGCGTTTCCAGCCTGGCGTCGATGACTCCTGACAGTGTCGAGGCCGCCGTCCAGCAGGCGGGGTCGGGCCTTGAGCCCATGCGCCTGGACGGACCGCGGGGCGGCATTGATGACCTGACTGTCATTTCGGGCGTCGGGCCTGGAAATCAGCAGGAACTGAACGAACTCGGCATCTACCACTACTGGCAGATCGCATCGTGGACACCGGAAAACGTCGCCTGGATATCCAATCGTATTCGCTTCCCCAAGCGCATCGTGCGTGAAAACTGGATGGCGCAGGCCGCCAAGCTGTCCAAGCGCATCTAAGGCTTTGCAAGCTCTGGGGCTGGATATCCG
>CBIHPL010000640.1:0-1649 GCA_966212005.1 uncultured Asticcacaulis sp. | reverse complement strand
TACACATCCAAATATCTCGACGTACCGAACACGCCGCTCTACCCTTTCGGTTACGGCCTCAGCTACACGCAGTTCCGCCTCTCCGATCTGCAGATCGACAAGACGCAGATACTGCCCAGCGGTTCCGTGAAGGTCTCCGCCCAACTCGAGAACATTGGCCGACGTGCCGGCGACGAGGTGGTGCAGCTTTACATCTCGGATGTCGCCGCGAGCGTCACGCGGCCTATCAAAGAACTTCGCGGGTTCAAGCGCATTACGCTCGCGCCGGGCCAAAAGCAGACCGTGTCCTTCACCGTGAAACCGGCGGACCTGCAGTTCTACAATACCGACATGCAGCGCGTCGTCGAACCGGGCACCTTTACGATCTCGGTCGGACCGAATAGCGTCGACCTGAAGACGGCGACCCTGACGGTCGCCTGACCGGAGGGGTATCATGGATAAGGAACGGCGGAACCTGCTGGCTGCGGCGCTGACGGGTGTGGCGGGCTTAGGTGCGGCAAGGACGGCGGCGGCGCAAAGCCTGCCGCCGGTACCGAAGCTGCCCGCGATCGGGGACAAGGATATGGACCTTGAAACCATCAAGGCCGCGCTCGCCCGCGCCAGCGATAAATCGCTGGGCCTTGAGCCGGTCGGCGAGGACTGGGCCAACCTGCTGCGCTATCGTAAGGACAATGCGCGGGTGAAGGCGCTGCCGGCGTCCGCGCGCCGAGCGGTGTTCATGGGCGACTCTATTACCGATGCCTGGCCTCGCAACGCTCAGGCCTTCTTCGACGGGCATGGCTTCGTCGGGCGCGGGATCAGCGGCCAGGTCACAGCTCAGATGGTGGTGCGGTTCGAAGCCGAGGTCGTCGATCTCAGGCCGCGCGTCGTCCATATCCTTGGCGGTACCAATGATGTCGCCGAAAACCGCGATCCCTACGACGCGGAACAGACCGCCCGCAATCTCTCGGCCATGGGCGCCATGGCGAAGGCCAATGGCATCCGCGTCGTCATGGGATCGGTGCCGCCGGCGACCAGCTTCGCCTGGAAGCCGGCACGAGGCAATCAGGTGGCCCTTATCAAGGCGCTGAATGTCTGGATCCAGAAACACTGTCAGGCCAACGGTTTTGTATATGCTGACTACTGGCCGGCCCTGGCCACGCCGGAAGGCGCCTTGAAGCCGCAACTCGGCAGCGACAGCGTCCACCCCAACGCCGCCGGCTATGCCATGATGGCGCCGATTGCCCTCGCCGCGATCGAGGCGGCCCTTAAAACCTGAAAGACCGATATGTCACGCCCCCTGCCGATCATCCTGCGTGGTTTGATGCTTGCCGCCATCGTGACCGTCGGTTCGGGGATGGGCACGGCCCACGCCGCCTGCAAAGGCGCGGTGACCGTCTGCGCCGAAGCTGTACCTGGCGCCTTTCGTCTTGTGTCGGCGGGCAAGCCGGCCACCGTCTATGTCGACGCGGATGCCGCCGCGCCCGTGCTGCGCGTCGCCGGTGATTTTGCCGCCGACCTCGAACGGGTATCAGGGCAAAAGGCGGTCGTCGTGCACTCGCTGGAAGGGGTGAGCGGCGATGTGGTGATCGTCGGTCAGCTGGGACGGTCGGCGCTGGTCGACCGTTTGACAAAAAGCAGCGCCGTGACCGGGCAATGGGAAGCCTATA
>CBIHPL010000639.1:0-1653 GCA_966212005.1 uncultured Asticcacaulis sp. | reverse complement strand
TCGCACATCAGTTGATGGCCATTATCGTGCTGGCCCTGGGTGTCTTCCTGGCGTGGAAAGTAGCCCGCGCTGACCGAGTGTTCAGAAGAAGCGGGTTCTGACTCCCCAATTAAAAAGCCCTCTTTGCCTGACAGAGAGGGCTTTTTAATTACGCCTGAACTGCCACGTCCTTGAATCTATTCCACGGGCCGGTGATTGCCACCGTCATGCCGTTCGCCTGCAGATTGGCGAACAGGGTCGAGCCGTCCGGTGAGAAGCAGACACCCGCCCATTCCGAATTCTGCGGATTGACGTTGCGCGCGAAGGTCGCGACCTTGCCCTGGGGTGTTACGATACGCAGGTGATTGAGCAGCACATCCGAATAGCGGTCTTCGCAGACAAAGAGATGCCCCCACGGCGATACGGTCAGGTTGTCGGCATAATCGAGCACGGTCTGGTCGCCGGATTCGACGAACAGGTCGATCGTGCCGGGGTGCCTGGCCTCGTCGCTGGTGCCTTCGTGGGCGGACGGCGTATAGCGCATGATCTGGCCGAAGCCGTGCGGGCCGCCGGCGGTGCAGGCAAAGAACAGCTCGCCATTGCCCCAGTGGATGCCTTCGCCGCGCACGAAGCGCGCCGCGCCCTGCGTAAAGCCCTCTTCGCGCAGGGTGTCGTCGGGGCTTTCGACGTTTTTCATGTCGATCCACGAGACGGCGAAGCGGTCGCCCATCTTCCACAGCGTACTGGTCTGGTTGCCCGTTTCGGCCTTGGGAGCGTCGCGGATGACCAGCGCTTGAAGTTTGCCGCCGTGCCAAAGTTCGCCCTTGTGCGCCGGAATGAAGCGGTAGAACAGGCTGTTGGGGCGGTCTTCGGTCAGGTAGACGATGCCGGTGCGCGGATCGACGCAGACCGCTTCGTGGTCGAAGCGTCCCATGGCCTTCAGAGGCAGGGGCTCGACCAGGCCCTTGTGCGCCGCAGGCACTTCGAAGACCCAGCCGTGGTCCTTCATGACGCCGTCGCCGGTCCCGATTGTGGTTTCCTCGCAGGTGAGCCACGATCCCCAGGGCGTCAATCCACCGGCGCAGTTGGTCGAGGTGCCGGTCAGCGACAGGTAGTGGCTTTCCAGCTTCTGCGTCTTTGTATTGTAAATCAGGCTCGAAGTGCCGCCGCCCAGCGGAAAGTTGTCGTCAGACGTAAAATCATAGACCTTGCTGCGATCCAGCTTGTCGATGTGCTGACCCAGGCCACCGACCGGGAACTGGTTGCGGGTCTTGTGGTTCAGTTCATGGTTGCGGACCAGGATGACCTTGTCCGGATCGGAATGAGCAAAGGCCGCCATGCCGTCGTGCTTGCCAGGCACCAGCAGGCCGTCGTCCATCGTTTCGCCCATGCGCGAGAAGATGCGATAGCTGAAGCCCTCCGGCAGTTCGATCAGGCCGTTTGGGTCGGCCTGCAGCCTGCCATAGCCTTCGATCTCGTTGCGATATCCCGGATCGGCCTTGGGATCCGCTGGCCGTACGGCTGCGCGGGCGTTAAGGCCCATGAAGGCCAGGGAGGTGGCGGTGGAGCCGGTCAGGAAGAGGCGACGCGATAAGGACATTATGGGGAACCTGAAGTTTTGTGTCGGGTGAAACGGTTAGACCAAAGCGTATCCGTCGCATAGAGTGCAGGCAT
>CBIHPL010000638.1:0-1670 GCA_966212005.1 uncultured Asticcacaulis sp. | reverse complement strand
AATCGCCACCGTCTTTGGGCGCTTGCGTTCCGGCACGGCGGCCAGGGTGCGCGCGAACAGCTCTATGTCGCCAAGGATGGGTACACCGGCGTCCTTTGCCATCTGCACCGTCCAATGCGGCTCAGGGTGGGTCAGCGGCACGCCAGGCGACAGCATTAGCGCGTCGATTTCCGACCAGTCGGTGTTTCTCAGGTTTTCGACGGTGAAGCGTTCCTTGGTCGCGACCATGACCGAAGCCGGTTTGTCGTCCCATAAGAGCGGCTCGGCGCCGCCGGCCTTGAGCGCGCGGGCTGCCGACAGTCCGGAGCGGCCGAGACCGAAAATGGCGACGCGCTTGCCTTCAAAACCTTTGACGGGGATCATGTCCTACCTCAGCTTCAACGTCGCTAGGCCAACCATGGCCAGCAGCGCCGCGACAATCCAGAACCGGATGACGACGGTCGATTCCGGCCAGCCCAGCTTTTCAAAATGGTGGTGGATCGGCGCCATCAGGAAAATACGCTTCTTGGTCAGCTTGAAATAACCGACCTGGATCATGACCGACATGGCTTCGACCACGAAGAGACCGCCGATGATGGCCAGGACGATTTCGTGCTTGGTCGCCACGGCCACGGCACCGAGGCCGCCGCCCAGCGCCAGAGACCCCGTATCGCCCATGAATATCTTGGCGGGCGGGGCGTTATACCACAGAAAGCCCATGCCCCCGCCGATAATGGCGGCGCAGATGACCGCGACTTCACCCGCACCCGGTACGAAGTGGACGATCAGGTACTCGGCGAATTTGAAGTTGCCCACGACATAGGCGATGAAACCGAAGGCCCCCGCCGCGATCATCACCGGCACGATGGCCAGGCCGTCCAGGCCGTCGGTCAGGTTGACGGCGTTCGATGCGCCGACAATGACGACAGCGCCGAAAACGACGAAGAACAGGCCCAGGTCGAATACGGCGTTCTTGAAGATCGGCAGGACCAGCGAGGTCGCCAGCTTGGGGGCATCGGGCGGCTGCGGCGTGTAATAGATGAGGACCAGCACAGCCACGACAGCGATCGCGATCTGGGCGATCAGTTTCTGGATCGAGGTCAGGCCGGCAGAGGTCTGCTTGGTGACCTTGGCGTAGTCATCGATATAACCCAGCACGCCATAGGCCATGGTGACGCCGAACACGACCCAGGCGGAGGCGGAGCGCGGATCGATCCACAACAGGGTCGCCACGGCGATCCCGGCAAGGATCATCAACCCGCCCATGGTCGGCGTGCCCTTCTTGGTCAGCAGGTGGCTTTGCGGTCCGTCTTCGCGGATCGGCTGACCCTTGCCCTGGCGTGCCCGCATCCAGTTGATGAAACGTGAGCCCATGGCGACAGCGACGATCATCGCCGTGATGAGCGCAAGAAAGACGCGCACCGTCTGGTAGCGCATCAGGTTGATCAGCGGCCAGTGCTGGTCCAGGCTGTTGAGGTGCTCGTACAGCAGGTAGAACATGTGACTATGCGTCCTTAAGCAGAGAGCAGCATCTATATTTGAAGAAGGTTTCGGGCGATCGTACCGGCCCGGGAGCCGTTCGAGCCCTTTACCATGATTAGGTCCCCGCTGCGCAAGTCCGCAGTGAGGCCTTCGGTCAAATCGGCGGCACTGGCGGCATAGCGCCCGCGCAGGCGTTCCGGCAGCGCATC
>CBIHPL010000637.1:0-1679 GCA_966212005.1 uncultured Asticcacaulis sp. | reverse complement strand
TTTCGGTCGGGGAATAGTAGGCGTTGACCGTCTGTGGCGTCATGCCCCAGTCCAGCGGATCGGTGGGCTTGTCGATCTTTGCGGTCTGATAGGCCCAGTCGAACGCGTTGGAGCGCTCAGTATTGCCGTAAAGATCGTTCGCCTTGACGGTCAGGCCGGAATAGTCGCGCCACTTTTCGGGATAGCCGATCTTGACTCCGAACGCGCTGAGTTTTTCCTGCGCCTTGACCTTGGTTGCGTCGGACATCCAGGTCAGGTTGTCGATGCGGATTTTCAGCGCGGCGCGCAGGTCGGCGACCAGGGTCTCCATCTTGGCCTTGGACTCAGGCGGGAAGTAGGTGGCGACATAGGTGCGCCCCAGTGCTTCGCCAAGGCTGCCTTCGACAGCGCCGATGGCGCGCTTCCAGCGCGGGCGCTGGGCTTGGGCGCCGCTGAGGTCGCGCGCGCGGAACTGCCATTGCCGTTCGACAAAGGCCTTGGACAGGTAAGGTGCGGCCTGATCCGCCGTTCGGAATGTTTCCCATGCCTTCAGTGTTTCCAGTGGCGTGTCGGCAAAGATCCTGGCGATCTTGGGGAAGGCGGTGTTTTCATTGACGATGATCTTGCTGGCGTGACCGGCGTGCGCGCCGTCCAGGAAGCCGTTCCAGTCAAAACCGGGGGCATAGGCCGCCAGCTTCGCCTTGGTCATGGGGTTATAGGTCTTGGTCGAATCGCGGCGTTCGATGCGCGTCCAGTGGACTTCGGCGATGCGGGTTTCCAGCGCTACGATATCCCTGGCGGTCTGAGCGGCGTTGGGATAGGCGACCATGCGCAACATGTCGGTAACGTAGACCTCATATTTGGCCTTTTTGTCCGCGAAGCTGTCCTTCAGATAGTAGTCGCGGTCCGGCAGGCCCAGCCCGCCCTGGGCCATCAGCAGGACCTGAAGCTTCGGATTCTTTTCGTCGGAAGCGACATATGGGTTGAAGAAGGCCGAGCCAAAAGCGCCGCTGGTGGCGCCCATATACCTGGCCATTTCCGCCTTGGTCCTGATAGCTGATATGGCGCGCAGTCGCGGCGCCAGGGGGGCCGCGCCGAGTTTTTCCGCAGCGGCTTCGTCCATGAAGGCGTTGTAGACGGCGGCGATCTTGGCGTCGTCGCCCGTCAGGTCATTGCCTGCGGCAAGACCGGTGACGATGGCGTTGGACCGGGCTTCGGACAGATCGCGCAACAGCGCGGAACTGCCGATCGAGGTCTTGTCGGCCGGAATGACCATGTTCTTGACGGCCGTGCCGTTGACGTAGTCGAAGAAGCTGTCGCCCGGCTTGACCGACGTGTCCATACCGGCGACGTCGACGCCCCATGTGCCATAGCGCTTGGCTACCGTCGAAATCCGGCTGCCGCCGTTTTCCGCGTCCGCGAAGAAGCCGTCGAGGCTCTCCAGGGTCTGCATGCGGCAATGCTCGTCGATGCACCGGTCCGGTGTTTCGGCGATCGCCGTGAGGGCCAGACCGCTCATGAACGTGGTGGTGAGGAGGAGTTTGGACAGTCGCATAAGGACACTCACAAGGCCGCGGCGGTTCGCCGTCGTTGAAAAAGATACGATCGGTACACTAACCAATAATCCCGATACGCAACATGAATTATTTGTCATTCTTTGCGGGGTACTTATCTCCCGGTAAAAGTGATGTTTTTCGCCA
>CBIHPL010000636.1:0-1682 GCA_966212005.1 uncultured Asticcacaulis sp. | reverse complement strand
GGTCTCGACCTACGACATCGAAATCCGCTCGCCATCGCTGAAGATGCGCCTGCCCAGCGTGGTGTCGCTGAAAACCTATATCGACCAGAACCGCCCGCCGGCCTTTACCCGTTACAATGTCTTCCTGCGCGACGGGTTTCGCTGCCAGTACTGCGGCTCGCCGCACGAACTGACCTTCGATCACGTCGTGCCGGTCAGCCAGGGCGGCAAGTCGAGCTGGACCAATATCCTGACGGCCTGCGCGCCGTGCAACTTGCGCAAGGGGGGAAAAACTCCCGTCCAGGCGCGCATGATGCCGACAAAAAATCCACACCGGCCGACAATGTTTCATCTTCAGGATCTTGGACGCCGTTTTCCCCCTAACTATCTTCACGAAAGTTGGATAGACTATCTGTATTGGGATACGCCTCTGGAGGCATAGCCCGCGCGCATTTCGAAAACGGTTTTGCGGTTTTCAGTAGACTGCGCGAAAAAATGGGGGATAGTGCCGGTGCTCCAATACCCGCCGGCGCTGAGAAACGAGCATGGCATAGAAGATGTCACCTGTACGGTTTGAAATGGACAGGCGCGCCTTTGGCGTCGTCAATTTTGCCCGGCCAAAAGGGCAGACGCGGATCGCCATGGAGCCTTTGCAAAAGGCAATCGAGGCGACGCTGGGTGTTCGCGTCACCGCGAAACGCGAAAAGCTGTTCGGTCCCAAGGTCTATAGTTTCACCTTCATGGGGGAGACGGTCAAGGTCCGCCCGACGGACAGCGGTGATGCACGGCTGGACCTCGGCATGGTCGACGACGAGGTCCGCGAAACCCTGCTGGAGCACATGCGCCAGAGCTACGACTTCGAAGGGCGTTAATTCTTCCCGGCGTCGCGTTCGTCGATGACCTTTTCCAACAGGGCAATCAGGCGTGTAATGTCCTCCTGCCGCATGAGGTCGAGCTTGGCGTGCAACGCCTCGATGTCCAGCTCCGCCTTGCAATTCACCTGATAGTCCAGCTCCGCCTTCTGCCGATCGATCGCGGCCTGGCGGTTCTGAGCCATCATGATGATCGGCGCGGTGAATGCCGCCTGGAACGACAGGACGAGATTCAACAGAATGAACGGGTAGGGATCCCAGTGGCTGATCCACGCCGTGACGTTCAAAATGATCCAGCCGAACAGGATCAGCGACTGGATGATGATAAAGTTCCACGAACCGACCACGGCGGCAATCCAGTCGGACACGCGCTCGCCCAGGGATGCTTCTGACGGTCTATGGTGACGCAGGCTGAATGCCCTGTGGTCGTGCATCAGATTTTCTCACTGATCCTTATGGCCAGGCGGCAACCTGTCTTGATTACGGCCGACAGCAAGGGATAGCCGGCCGCTTCACGCGCCCCCTGGTCCACGGCCCGGTCGTGGTGGCCCAGTTCGTCGTCGCGAAACTGGCTGAGCCTGGAGGCCAGCTCAGGATCGGTCGCCTCAACGTCGCGGATCTGGTCGGCATAGTGCTCGCCGATGACGCTTTCGACCGCTTCGGTACAGGCATGGGCGGCTTTTTCGCCCAGAAGCGCCGTGCCGACGCCAAGACCCAGCGCCGCCAGACGCCATACAGGCGTCATCAGGGTCGGCCGCACCTGCTTTTCACGCATCAGTGTCTCGAAGGCGTCGAGGTGAACCTGTTCCTCGCCTTCCATGTGCTTGAACT
>CBIHPL010000635.1:0-1687 GCA_966212005.1 uncultured Asticcacaulis sp. | reverse complement strand
AGCATGCGCAGCGTCCTGATCCGGCGTGACCGCCGCCGGACCGCAGCCACCTGCTGCGCCAGATGCACGCGTCGCTGGGCGGCTTCCGTCTCGACATCGACGTCCGGCTCGAAGCGCGCTGTAATGTCCGTGGTCAGGTCCGTGGCCATGAAGGTGCGTGTTCCTGCTGGATCCTATGCCCAGCTATGCGCGAAAATATCGCAATCTTCCCAGCCTGCCAAATCCAGTTTGACGCGGTGCGGGAGAAAATCAAAACACCCCTTCGCCAGTTCGGTGCGGCCTTCACGTGCCAGCATGGCGTCCAGCTTGTCGCGGCAGGCATGCAGGTGCAGGACGTCCGATGCCGCATAGGCCAGCTGCTCCGGTGTCAGGGTGCCGTTGCCCCAGTCGGAACTTTGCTGCTGCTTGGACAGGTCGACATTCAGCAGTTCGCGCACCAGGTCCTTGAGACCATGACGGTCGGTATAGGTCCGCGCCAGCTTCGAAGCGATCTTGGTGCAGTAGACCGGCGCCGTCACGACGTCGCGGTGCAGCTGGAACATGCCGATATCGACACGGCCGTAATGAAACAGCTTGAGCACCTGGACATCGGTCAAAAGGCGCTTCAGGTTCGGACAGTCGTAAGTCTTGCGGTCGAAGCGCACGACATGGGCATTGCCGTCACCGGCGGACAGCTGCACGACGCACAGGCCGTCGCGGCGGAAGCGCAGTCCCATGGTCTCGGAATCGATCGCCACGACAGAGCCAAGGTCGAGGCCATCGGGCAGATCGCCTTCGTGGTAAAATACGGTCAAGGTTCAGGCCTTATTCGAGGTCTTTCAGGATGCGTAACGGCCTAAGCCCAAATGGTTAAAAGGTCAATGACGCCGCCTGGAGGTTTGCCTTCAGGAACCGGATCGTCCGCTGCCACGCTTCTTCGGCGGCCTCGGCGTCATAGACCTCCGGACGTGTCTTGTTGAAGAAAGCGTGGTCGGCCTCGTACGAATAGAACTCCGGCGGGTTGCCGGCGGCCTTCATGGCCGCTTCCATGTCTGCCACCACCTCCGGCGTCACCCCGTCGTCCCTGGTGCCGAAATGGCCCTGGAAGGGAATGGTGATGTCCTTCGGATCGGCGAACGACTTAGGCGGCACGCCGTAGAAACAGACACCGGCGGCAAAGCCCTTCAGACGCACCACCGCTCCGATCGTCAGTGCCCCGCCCATGCAGAAGCCCATGACGGCAACAGAGCCCGAGCGGTCGCGCAGCCAGTCCTTTGCCGCGGCGACGTCCTCGTGCACCGCACCCGGAAAATCGAGCCCGTTCATCATGTGCGACGCTTCATCCGCGTCCTTGGTGATACGGCCATGATAGAGGTCGGGCGCCAGGGCATTGAAGCCCTCGCTTTCGAACCGGTCGGCGATCGCCTTGATATGGTCGTTCAGGCCCCACCACTCCTGCAGAACAATCACACCCGGCCGTGCCGGATCGGTGCCGGCCGAGTAGGCGTCGATCTGTCCGCCGTCCGGACGCGTAAGGGTAATCATCTGGCCCATCTTGATCTCCTTGACTGTGTCTTATAGCGCCAGCTTCAAGCCTTCGGCAAACCCGCCCGACGTCCACAGCAACAGTTCGTCGCGGATATTGCGTTGGGCGGCCGCCTCACGCGGTGCGAAAACCTCCGTCAGGAAGACGCGGCGGTCCTGGACG
>CBIHPL010000634.1:0-1721 GCA_966212005.1 uncultured Asticcacaulis sp. | reverse complement strand
CGGTGCAAATGGGAGGCGCTGGCCCAGCGCCTGTTCGATCCGCTGAAAATCGCGCCGGCCGGCGACGTCGCCGATGCCCTGATCCTTGACGACGGCCTGCGCCTGGTCCTGCCGGCGGTGGCCGACAGCCCGGCCCTCAGCCTGGCCTACGCGCGCCAGGGCAGGGAGCTGTTTTCCCCGGCACAGGTCGCCATGGTCCGGCAGATGATCGCGCTGGTCCGGACGGCGGCCAGTGGGCGCGACGCCTATGCGCGCGGGGCGGCGGAGGAGCGGCGGCGTCTGGCGCAGGACCTTCACGACGACGTCGGTGCGCGGCTGCTGACGGGCTTAAGCGTCGCCGATGACCGGACACGGCCAATCCTTCAGGGTGCCCTGTCGGACATCCGCACCATCGCCTCAGGCATGATGGGTAAGGAAGCGCCGGTCGAAACCGTCATGGCGGACATTCGCCATGAATGCGTGCGGCGGCTGGAAGCTGCCGGCATCGATGTCGACTGGCCGTTGTGGCCGGATGGTGCGCCCTTGGTCCTGGCCGACTATCGCCTGCAAAAGACCCTGACCTCAGCCTTGCGGGAGATCGTGTCGAACATCGTCCGCCATTCGGGCGCGAAGCAGGTTGAGGTGGATATCACGCTCGTCGACACGGTCCTGACCTGCCGCGTACGTGACGACGGCACCGGCCTGCCTGACATCGGCGAAGGCGGCCTCGGCCTGAAGGGCCTGCGCCACCGCCTCAGTGAGGCCGGCGGGTCGGCGGACTTCGCCAACAGGCCCGAGGGCGGCCTTGAGGCCCGGCTGCGCCTGCCGCTGGTTGCCGCGTCTTGACGACGTAACCGGATTGGCTTTTGCTGGCAGTTGGGCGGTGTGTAGCCCCTTCTTATTTCTTCCCGGCACGTTGGGAGGATATGGAATACAGCGAACCGAAACAGGGAATAAATGTCGTCCATGCGTCAGTGTCTGCTGGTTGAGGATCACGCCGCCAATCGCGACTGGCTGACCGCTGCCCTGCGTCAGGCCTTTGGTGACGTAGCCATCCATACCTCCCGGACGCTGAAGGAAGCCGAGGCGTGGTGTGACGCCGGCGGGGCCGAGACCCTGTGGCTGGGGCTGATCGACCTTGGCCTGCCGGACGGGTCGGGCACGGACCTGATCCGCCGCCTGCGTGCCGAGGCGCCGAATGCCACCCTGGTCGTCGCAACCATCTATGATGACGACCAGCATCTGTTCGACGCCCTGGCCGCCGGCGTTCACGGTTACCTCCTCAAGGATCAGGATGTCGATGCCATGGCCGGATTGCTGCAACGGGCGGGGCGGGGCGAGCCGCCCTTGTCGCCGTTGATTGCGCGCCGGTTGCTGCGCCACTTCGCCGTGCCCGCTGCCTCTGTGGGAAAGGACGAAGACACTGCACTGACCGGCCGCGAAACAGAGACCCTGACGCTGCTGGCGCGCGGCCTGACTGTCAATGAGGTCGCCCGCGCCCTTGGCCTCAAGCCGCAGACGGTGGCGGGCTACGTCAAGGTCATCTACCAGAAGCTCAATGTCTCGACCCGCGCCGAAGCGACGCTGAAGGCGGTGAAACGCGGGCTGGCGTGAGGCTCCGTGACGTCTACGCGCTCTTCGGCACCGACACGAAATTCCCCTTCGGCTTTTCGATGAACCCGTGGGTATAGACGTGGTCGATCAGCTCGGGGCCCAGCTCGTCCCCCGCCAGAGCATCGATC
>CBIHPL010000633.1:0-1730 GCA_966212005.1 uncultured Asticcacaulis sp. | reverse complement strand
GGCGGCAAGTTCCTTATCCGCGTCGAGGACACCGACCGTGAACGCTCGACGCGCGAAGCCGTTGATGCCATTTTCGAAGGACTCGACTGGCTGGGCCTGAAGCCCGACGACACGGTCGTCTTTCAGGCTGCCCGCGAAAAGCACCACAAGAAGGCCGTCGACGCACTCCTGGCCAACGGTCGCGCCTATCACTGCTTCATGACGTCCGAAGAGACCGACGTCGCGCGCGAAGAAGCGCGTGAGGCCGGTCATGCCCTGCGCTCCATCTGGCGCGACAAGACGCCGACGGCTGCGCAGCTCGATGAACCGCACGTTATCCGCTTCAAGGGCCCGCTCGACGAGCCGTTGATCGTGCGTGACGCCGTGCAGGGCGACGTTACCTTCAACACCAAGGACATGGACGATCTGGTGCTGCTGCGCTCGGACGGCACGCCCACCTATAACCTGGCCGTCGTTGTCGATGACCACGACATGGGAATCACCCACATCATCCGCGGCGATGACCACCTCAACAATGCCGCCCGCCAGAGCCTGATCTATATGGCGCTCGGATGGGATGTGCCCGTGTTTGCCCATATCCCGCTGATTCACGGTCCGGACGGCGCGAAGCTGTCGAAGCGCCACGGCGCCCAAGCCGTCGGTGAATATCAGGATCTCGGCTACCTGCCCGAAGCCATGCGCAACTATCTGGCGCGGCTTGGCTGGTCGCATGGCGACGATGAGATTTTTGACGATGCGCAAGCCATAAAGTGGTTTGATGTCAAAGATATAAACCGCGCACCTTCACGTCTTGATTTCGCCAAGCTTGGCTCGGTCAACGCCCACTGGATCCGTGCTTGCGACGAGGACCGCCTGGTCGAGCTGACGGTCAGTACCCTGCGTCACCAGGGCCGGACGGATGCGGACAGCGCTGAAACCCGTGCCATTCTCGCCCGAACCCTTCCCCTTGTGAAGGAGCGCGCCCAGACCCTGATCCAGCTTGCCGAAGCGGTTCAGTTCGCGCTTGCCAAAGGCCCGCACGAACTGGAAGAAAAAACCAAAAATCTTCTGAATGACGAAACACGTCAGCGACTGTTGCGGTTTCACGACACTGTGAGCGCATGGACTGACTGGAGCGTTGAGGCCACCGATGCCGGATTGAAAAAATTTGTTGAAAATGAAGGGATTGGCTTTGGTAAAATCGGCCCGGCGCTGCGCGGAGTCTTGTCGCCCGGGCTGCCGGCGCCGGACATTTCGAAGGTTTTGACGAGCCTTGGACAGGCCGAAACCCTTAATCGTCTGAACGCGGCTCTTTTCATTTGATCCGCGACTTTATATAGCAGTCGCAACGCGATTTCGGTTGCGTCGCACACAAACATCAAGGGGTGAGCGTACCATGACCCAGAATACTTCTGCCAATCTGAACGTCGGCGGCAAGACAATCGATTTGCCGGTCCAAAAGGGCACTATGGGACCCGACGTCATCGATATCCGCAAGCTGTACGCGGCAACCGACGCGTTCACCTACGACCCCGGCTTTACCTCGACCGCCAGCTGCGAAAGCAAGATCACCTTTATCGATGGCGATAAGGGCGTGCTGCTGCACCGCGGCTATCCGATCGGTCAACTGGCTGAAAAGTCGAGTTTCCTGGAAACCTGTTACCTGCTGCTGCACGGCGAACTGCCTAACGCCGCCGAGTTCGAAATGTTTGAGCGCAACATCACGCGCCACACCATGCTGCATGAACAGT
>CBIHPL010000632.1:0-1730 GCA_966212005.1 uncultured Asticcacaulis sp. | reverse complement strand
GGCAACGACACCATCCTTGGAGGTCAGCGCTGGGATACCCTGACCGGAGGCGCGGGCGACGATGTCCTGGATGGCGGGCTCGACAATGACCGCATGTACGGCAACGCCGGCGACGACATCTATTATGTCGACCACCTGGGCGACCGGGTGATTGAGGACGCGAACGCAGGCTTCGATACCGTCTGGTCGTCGATCGACTTCGCTTTGAGCGCCAGTGTCGAGCACCTGTATCTGACCGGCGGCGCCGTGACGGGGACGGGCAACGGGCTGGACAACCGCATCACGGGCACGACAGGCGGCAATGTGCTGGCGGGCGGCAATGGCAATGACAGCCTTTGGGGCGGCGCCGGCATGGACAGCTTGAGCGGTGGCGCCGGACGCGACGACTTTGTCTTCTCTGCCGCCGCCGGCAATGGCAGTGACCGGATAAGCGACTTTGTCCATGGCTTCGACAGGCTGGTCTTTTCCGGAACGGACTATGGCTTTTCGGCGGGACATGCGTTGACGGCGGCGGAATTCACAGCCGGGAGCTCTGCTGTAGGGCTGACGGCGCAGTTCGTCTGGGACGCTGGCGTCGACCACCTGTGGTGGGACGGCGATGGTGCGGGAGCCGGGGCCGCGATCGATCTGGCCCTGATTGTCGATGCGGTCATAACACGCGACGACCTGGTTTTTGTTTGACACCTTTCCGATCCTGATCGCCTGGTCCCCGGCGAAGAGGTGGCTTAACGTTGCCAAAAAATATGGTGCAACGCAGCGAAAAAGAGCGTATTGTTTCCACCATGGGTGGAGTTTTGTCCCGCTTCTACGGGATATTCAAGACGGCGTGCGGCCCGTTGCGCAGCCAGCGCCGGGATTCTGGTGATCCTTTGCCGCGCGGCCGTCGTAAGCCATGTGTATCGTTTAGTGCTTCCTGCGCCTCGCACCGGAGGTGCGCAGGAAGATGGCGGGCCGGTGTGTTCTGGTCGTCTCGTCGGGGAGGGGTATTGCGGGCGATGGCCCCCTCCATCTTTTCGCAGTACCCCTTCAGCCGTACTGCCGGATGACGTCACCGTCGCGGAAGACGACCGTCGAACCGGCATTGACGTGCGTCCAGGTTTCGTTGCTGGTCAAGGGCTGGGACGCGACGATGATCACCTTGTCGTCGGGCGAGGTTTCCTCGGAAAAATCGACCTCCATGTCTTCGTCGATCAGGCTGGCCCGGCCGAAGGGCGCGGCGCGGCGGATAAAGCACAGCTTCGTCGAGCAGCTGGTGTAGAGCGTGCGGCCGTCGCTTAAAAGCGCGTTGAAAACACCCAGTTCGCGCAACGAGGCGAAGAGCTCTGAAAAAGCACGTTCCAGCTTATAGTCGGAAGGCCGGGTCGGGTACATCTGGCGCAACTGATGCAGCAGCCAGCAAAAGGCATGTTCGCTGTCGGTGGCGCCGACCGGTTCATATTGGCCGAGCGTCCGCCTCTTGATGCCCTTCAACTGGCCGTTATGGGCGAAACTCCAGTACTGGCCCCACATTTCGCGAATGAAGGGATGGGTGTTTTCCAGGGCGACGCGGCCGCGGTTGGCCTTGCGCACGTGGGCAATGACAATCCGGCTCTTGATCGGATAGGCTTTCAGGAATTTCGCCAGTTCCGAATGCGCGCTCGGGTTCGGATCATGCAGGCTGCGGCAGCCCTTATCCTCATAGAAGCTGATTCCCCAGCCATCCGTGTGCTTGCCCGTCACGCCGCCACGCT
>CBIHPL010000631.1:0-1733 GCA_966212005.1 uncultured Asticcacaulis sp. | reverse complement strand
AATGGGTGCCAAGTCATTCATCGTGCGCGGGATTGCCGGACAGCCGATGGCCGAGGCCCTGTGTTCGTGTTCGCACGGCGCCGGCCGGGCCATGTCGCGGGCCGAAGCCAAGCGCAGGTTTACCCTGGAAGACCACGCCCTTGCCACGGCGGGCGTGGAGTGCCGGAAGGACTCCGAGGTGATCGACGAAACGCCGGCGGCGTACAAGGACATCGACGCCGTCATGAAGGCCCAGGCCGACCACGTCGAGATCGTCCATACGCTGAAGCAGGTGGTGTGTGTGAAGGGCTGACCTTAACTCCAGCAAAGAGGCGGTAGCAATACCGCCTCTTTTTTGCCGTCTGAAATCCGCTATAGTCGGCGCATGCTGTCGCGCCGTCATTGTTTGCTGGGCCTGCCGGGTCTTCTTTTGCCGCAGGTCGTGCAGGCGAAGGATGCGCTGCGCATTCCGCTTAAGTTCAACGAAGCCGGCCTGCCGCATATAGCCGTGTCGTTCGGCGACAAGGGGCCGTACCGCTTCGTCATTGACACTGGGTCGCCGATCAACGGTCTAAACGTCAAGCTGGCCCCCGAACTGGGACTGCTGGCCAGAACCAAAATCCGCGTCGTGGGCGTCGGCGGCGTCGAGATCAGCCCGGTCTATGTCGTCCGCGACATCGGGATCGAAGACGCATATTTCTACAAGGAAATGCTTTTCGTCGGCCTGCGCAAGCCGCCTTTTGCCGAGGCGCAAGGCATGCTGGGCGCCGGCTTTGTGACCGGCTGGCCGACAGAGTTCGATTTTGATACCGCCGAGCTGCGCATCCATGAGCAGGGGCGGCCGGATTTCAGCGCCTATCACATGCTGCCGTCGCAACGTCTGCCGCCAGGCTCGGACGACGACCACAAGGTGCTGGTCGAGATCACCCTCGACGGCATGCCGCTGAAGTTGATCGTAGACACAGGCGCCAGCGCCGAAATCAGCCTGAACAGCGACTGCGTGACACGTCTGAAGCTATGGGATCGTTATCCGGTCATCGCCATAGGCCATACGATCGATGTCAGCAGCGTCCGTGTGCCCCGACGGACGGTCAAGGTCCCTGATCTCAAGCTGGGCGCCTACGCGATAGACGCGACGCCGGTCAGCCTGGCTCCGCCACGTAAAGGGGCGTTGCGTGGCGAAAGGTCCGATGGCGTGATCGGCATGCGCACCTTGCGGCGCTTCGGCATCTGTTTTGATGACGACAGGGGCTTTGGCCTCAAGACGCGCAATGGAGCGAAAACGCTGCCCTATCTCTGGACCTTTAAGCCGAAAAGCCCTTGACCAGGTCGAGTGCCGCCGCCTCGTCCATCTTCAGTTCGGTGATGCGCTCGGGCAGGCCGTGAAGCGCCTGGATTGCCTCAGGTACTTCGGGCGCGAAGCCGAGCGCCTTCTGTACGAAGTCCGGGAACTTGGCGGCGTGCGCCGTCGACAGGAAGATCTGCGGCTTGCCGGACTCTTTGCGTTCCAGCGCCGCGCCGAGCGCGACGGCGGTGTGCGGACAGATGACCTTGCCATAGGCCTTGTAGGCGTGGGCGATGGTCTCGGCGGTCTTGTCTTCGCTAATGGTCGAAGCGGTAACCTGGGCCTTCAGTGCCGATTGCAGCTCGGGCGACAGGGTGACGGCGCCGGTGGTGGCGAAGGTGTCGAACAGGCCTTTGGTCGTGGCAGGATTGCGGTCAGAGGCTTCGTAGACAAGGCGTTCGAAGTTCGA
>CBIHPL010000630.1:0-1739 GCA_966212005.1 uncultured Asticcacaulis sp. | reverse complement strand
CATTATTCCTCAATCACGAAGGCGCGGCGTCGCGCGCTGCGACCTTCACAAGCCAGCTATCCACCTTCGGCAAGGTGTTCGGATTGGATGAAGTGGCGGCGGAAATCGAGCGCGTCGGACTGGAAGACCTTGTCCGCGTTGGTCAATTATTGAGCCGGCAAACACAGTTTGCCAGCGCTCTGCTGGGGCCGTCTGGAATAGCGAGTATCGCGGCTTAAGCCGTACCCGCCGTGCCGGACAGATGGGCGGGATCGACGCCGAGGCTGGCCATCGCCCGGTTCCACAAATTCTCGCTGTCGCCTCCGAACAGCAGGTCATGCGTGGCCGGCGCTACGATCCAGGCGTTCTGAGCCAGTTCGGCTTCCAATTGGCCGGGGCCCCAGCCGGCATAGCCCAGGGCAATCAGGCTGTGCCGCGGACCCTGGCCCTGCGAAAGGGCGACGAGGATATCGCGTGAGGCCGTCAGGCCCACCGGGTCGCCGTCTTCGCCGGCGGGCGGAGTCAGCGGCAGGGTGGCGTCTTCGATCTGGAAGTCGAGGCTGTGCAGGACAAAGCCGCGATCCATCTGGACCGGTCCACCGCGAAAGATGTTCTGCCCCGCCAGGACTGGATTGCGCAGCGCGCCACCTTCGGGGATGTTCAACTCACGCAGCATGACGCGGAAATCGAGGCCACTGATCGGCTGATTAAGGATGATGCCCATGCCGTGCAGCGGATCGTGGCGGCAGAGATAGATTACGCTGTGCGCGAACGAGGCGTCGCCCAAGGTCGGCATGGCAACCAGAAGACTGCCTTGATACGATGTGTAGGCATCGCCCGTCGCAGGCATTTCGGATTGCGAAAACGTACTGCCGCCGTGAATCATGGGGGTGTCCTCTTCGTCGCGTCCCGGGTGTTCGCGTCGGTAACGAACCTATCGGGAATTTGCCTGGTATCTTATGCTAGTATCTTATCACATTACCTTATATGGGAGACCCTGTCGCGGGCGCACATTTTGCGTGATGCCCCAGGCAAAACATATCGAAAATTGATCCCGACATGCCGCAACCGTCCGGCGAGTCAGTTCGAGCAGGAGATGCAAATGACAGTGAAACCCGGCGATGCAATCCCCGAGACCACTTTAACCATTGTTGAAGAAGATGGCGGCAAGTCGGTATCTTCGAAAGAGTTTTTTGCCGGAAAAACAGTCGTCCTGTTTGCTGTTCCCGGCGCCTTTACGCCAACCTGCAGCGCCCGGCACCTTCCGGGTTTCAAGGATCATGCCGCCGACTTCTCGGCCAAGGGCGTCGACACCGTGGCCTGCATCTCGGTTAATGATTATTTCGTGATGAAGGCCTGGGCGAAAGATCAGGGAATCGCAAACGAAGTCGTCATGCTGGCCGACGGCAGCGGAACCTTCGCCAAGGCGGTTGGTCTCGAACTGGACGGCTCGGGCTTCGGCATGGGGCCGCGTTCGCAACGCTACGCCATGATCGTGAAGGACGGCGTGGTCGACAAGCTGTTCGTCGAAGAAAAAGGTCAGTTCAACGTCTCGTCGGCGGAGTACGTGCTGGAGCAGTTGTAAGGTTTGCAGGTATGCCGTGGCAGACGTACAGCGTCTGCCCGCCATGACAGCCTCCTGCACCTCGGAACGCGACAGCGTTTAATCGCTTAAATAACAAAGAGCCGGGCACCTTGAGGGGCGCCCGGCTATTTGTTACTATAGGGTTAGACTCTACCGAGTGTCGGGGTACAGGGGA
>CBIHPL010000629.1:0-1744 GCA_966212005.1 uncultured Asticcacaulis sp. | reverse complement strand
CGAAATCAACGCGATCGTCGATATGATCGACGAACTCGCCAAGAAGATCGAGCGTTCGTGATGACCGACGGGTGTATGAGAGGCCCCGTCGCGCCAGCCACGGCCGTACCGCACTTGCTGATCGGCGACGAAGCGGCCTTGCCGTCTCTGGCGTGGCGGCTTGAAACCCTGCCGCGGCATGCGACGGCGATTGTCGTCGCCGAGGTCGCCACACCCGATGACCGCCCGGCCCTCAACGGGCCGGACGACCTCCGTATTCATTGGGTCTATCGGGACAAACCCTGGGCGACACGTGCGCTCAATGATGCATTGAAAGGCCTGTTTCTGCCGCAGAACCGTTTGCAGGCCTGGATTTCATGCGGCCGCGAACAATGCCGGCTGATCCGCGGGCAACTGATCGACGACCACGGCGTACAGCCGCAACATATTTTCGTCAGCGCGTTTTAAACCTGTCGCGCTGCGCGGTTACGATGAACCGGGTCAACGCTCTATGTTTGTCGCATTTCCTAGCGGCGAACCGGCGCTTCCCCCAACAGCTGGGCGGCGCTTTGTCCCACCGTCGGCACGACATTGCTGCTCTGTACCAGCTTCCAGACACCGTTCTCACGCCGCCAGGCCTGCGCGAACCGCACGGACACGCGACGCTCTCCCAGCACAAACGTGTCGTCGAAGATCAGCGACGCCAGGCCTCCTTCGCACACGGCCGACAAATTGCGCATGCCGTCGAACCGCGCCGCGCCCGACCAAAGCTTGTGGTCAAGGTCCAGCATATGGCTGAGGGCGGCCTTGCCTTCGAAGATTTCGGATTCGTCGCTGCCATAGACATGCAGGTCGCGATCCGACGTCATGGCCAGAACCGCGACCCTGTCATTGGCGACATAGGCCGCGAGGAAGGTCTTCGCCGCCTCAACCGGCGCCCGGCAAGACGCGGCCGCCATGGCGGAGCAGGGCAGGATCAGGGACAAGGCACAGATGGAAATGGCGGCGCGCAGCATGGCAACCCTTTTTGCTTTGCACGGAGAGCGTTCGCAAAGTCTAGGGAGCGGCAGCGCGCCTGACCACTTACAATTCGGTAATGGCCGCTTCCAGCACCCTGCGCTCAGGACTGTTGGGCTTGAAGCCGGCATACACGTCGCCGCCGACCTCCCAGATCGGCCGTTTGATCATCGACGGCTGTGCGACCATCAGTTTAATGGCCTTCCCTTCATCGAGGCCGGCCTTTGCTTCATCGGGCAGGTCCTTGAAGGTGGTTGAGCCCTTGTTTAGCACCTTTTCCCAGCCAATTGATTTTGCCCAGCTTTTCAGCTTCGCAGCCTCAATGCCCGATGTTTTGTAATCGTGGAAATCATAGGCGACGTTGTTGGTCTTCATGAATTCGAAGGCCTTTTTCATGGTGTCGCAGTTGGGGATGCCGTAGATCTTGACCGTCATGTCGCATGCTTTCGCTGAAGGCGGACCGCGCACATCGCATCTTTATGCCATGGGGTCCAGATTCGCCTGGGCTGAGGGGGCAGTTCTCCACAGGAGCCGGTTATGCAAGAAACCGCAGCCCAGAAGCGCAAGGTCGGAAAAGTCATGCATGAATTCAAGGAAGGTGACCTGAAGTCGAGCAGCGGCGATACGGTCAAGAGCCGCAAACAGGCCGTCGCCATCGCCATGAGCGAGGCCGACGTGCCCCAAAAGGGTTCAAGAAAAAAGACTAAGAACTAGCCACAGAGCCCTGATATCACTTTACTTATACCTC
>CBIHPL010000628.1:0-1786 GCA_966212005.1 uncultured Asticcacaulis sp. | reverse complement strand
TGCCGACGCTGAATGCCGCGACCCGGTAATAGGTCAGGTAACGGTAATTATAGTCGCAGTTCTTCTTGCAATTGCTGTTATAACCCGGATTGTCGAACCAGGTGGTCGTGTAGACATAATAGTAGCCATTATTAGTCTTGGTATATCCGGCGGCATTGGTCGCGCAAACCGTGCCGGCGGTGGACGAATAGTAGTTCGTCACCCAGTTACACAGGTTCGTGGCATTGGTCGTGACCGCGTCGCACTGCCCGGTCGTCAGGCCGGTGCAGGTATAGCTCTGACTGGTGGACGCGAAATTGCCGGCATAACCGGTCATGCCGTTGGCGTCACTCAGGGAGACCTGCGTATCGAATGGCACCAGGGCGACCTTTGTCGTACCGAGGTTCTGCCCCGTCACTGGATCGACCAGCGTCGCCAGAACGCTGTCCAGGCTGGTCTTCAGCGTTGTCATCTTGTTGTTCTGCGCCATCGAGCCCGTGTTATCGAGCACGAAGACGATCTCTGCGGCGTTGATGGTGACGCCGGCCTTGGCGACCGCATTGATCGGGACGGAATCAATCCCCACCAGCCCGAGAAGATAGGCCGGCACTTCGGCGGTCGCCGAGAATTTCATTACATTGACGTTGTTGCTCGTCTCGGACGTCAACTCGCCAGCGGCGCCGTAGGTTGCGAGATTGGTGCCATCGGTATTGGCCTTGAACGCGCGGGCAGCGGCACTCTGCTGATTGCTCAGCACCCCGGTCGAATCGAGCGCGGCAGCGATCGCGGCGCTATCCGCCGCGTCCTGAAGGTGTGCCCGGGCGGCCAGGACACGACCATAGTCGACGCCTCCGCCGATCGCCACAAGGATAGGCACGGCAGAGAAGGCCACGATCATCGAGACGTTGCCGCGCTGATTGCCGCGCAAGCCCCGTTGAATACCCTGCGACGGCATGACGATACTACGCGTCAGCCAAAGCGCGCGGCGGAAAAAATTGCCAATGCTTACCATCGCCCCATCGGGACCTGAGCGGTCAGTGATCGGCACACCTTCTGTGGCCTGTTGAATAACTGGCCAACCGTATCATTTGTTGCATTAGCGAAAGCTGAAAACGAATGGTAAATCAGTGATTAATTCCATTCTTTCAGCAACTTAAATTGTAACGCCTTTACAAAAACCTTATTATTCCAATGGCAAGGACATTTCGAGCGCCTGACATAACGCCGTCATATCTTCAGCGACCGGAGCGGACAAGGTTTTGTCGCCGCCGGCGGGATGGGGAAAAGTCAGGCTCAGCGCATGCAGCATCAGCCTCGGAACGGCGCGTCCCTCCAGGCTCAAGGCGCCGCCGTAACGCACATCACCGGCAATGGGACACCCCAGGTGCGCCAGGTGGACGCGTATCTGGTGCATGCGCCCCGTATGGGGCATGGCACGGACCAGGGCGGCATCGCCGGAGCGCGCCAGGACCTCAAATGCCGTACTGGCCGCCAGCGCATCGGGATGGTCGGGGGCGCAGACCCGGGACCAGGCCTCACGCCCCTGCTCTTCCCGGCGCAGGGCTTCGCTGACCTCGAACCGGTCCGAAAGACGCCCGGCATTGGAGACGATGCACAGATAGGTCTTGGCAAAGGCCCTGCGGATCATGGCCTTACCCAGGAAGGATGCCACCGGCGTCGTCTTGGCTACGAGCAATATACCCGACGTGTCGCGGTCCAGTCGGTGGATCAGTTTGGGGCGCTTGCCGTTCGAGCGCGCAAAGGCCCACATCAGGTCGTCGAGATTGTGATGATCGCCGCGCCCCCC
>CBIHPL010000627.1:0-1806 GCA_966212005.1 uncultured Asticcacaulis sp. | reverse complement strand
CGATGGCCAAGTTCTGTCTGCGCACGATGGCCAATATCGAACGCCCGGCAATCGCCGCCATTTGGCCGACGATAAAGGGCGAGAGCATCGTGCTCGATGTCGGTGCCACGATCGGTGCCGATTCCCAGCAGTTGATGGATTTCGCCCTCATGGGTGGCGCCATGGCGCGCGCGCTTTTTGAACTGGAACGCCCGACCGTCGGCCTGCTGAATGTCGGCGTCGAGGAAATCAAGGGCCAGGAAGAGGTCAAGGAAGCCGGTCGCCTGCTGCGCGAAGCCAATCTCGATTCGCTCGAATATTTCGGCTTCGTCGAAGGTGACGATCTCGGCAAAGGCACAGTCGACGTGGTGGTGACAGAAGGCTTCTCCGGCAATATCGCGCTGAAGGCGGCCGAAGGCACGGCGCGCCAGATCGGCGCCTATCTGCGCGCCGCCATGTCGCGCACGCTGCTTGCCCGCATCGGCTATCTTTTCGCCAAGAGTGCCTTCGACATGCTGCGTGAGAAGCTCGATCCGAGTAAGGTGAATGGCGGCGTGTTTCTCGGGCTCAATGGCATTGTCATCAAGAGCCATGGTGGGGCGAATGCCGAAGGCATCGCCGCGGCTATCGAAGTCGGTTATGACATGGCCAAGAATGGCCTGACCCAGAAAATAGAAAACGATCTCAAGAAATATCATGCCAAGCGGCTGCCCCCGATGGGGCCGGAAGCCGCGTGAGCAACGGGGTTCAAGCAATATGATCCGATCAGTGGTTCGTGGTTTCGGGGCAGCGCTGCCGAAACGCGTGATGACCAATCGCGAAATGGAAGGTATCGTCGATACGTCGGACGAATGGATCGTCCAGCGCACCGGCATCCGGCAGCGCTACATTGCCGGTGACGACGAAACCACGGCGTCGCTCGGCGAGGCGGCAGCGCGTGCCGCGCTGGCAAACGGCGGTCTGACGCCTGATGATATCGATGTGATCATCTGTGCGACCTCTACGCCTGACAACACCTTCCCGGCGACATCAGTCAACATCCAGAACCGTCTCGGCATGGCACATGGCTTTGCCTTTGACGTTCAGGCAGTTTGCACCGGCTTCGTTTATGCGGTTACCACCGCTGACGCCTATATACGCGGCGGACTCGCCAAGCGCGTGCTCGTCATCGGCGCCGAGACCTTCTCCCGCATCCTCGATTGGAATGACCGCACGACTTGCGTGCTTTTCGGCGATGGCGCTGGTGCGATCGTGCTGGAAGCAGCCGAAGGCGAGGGAACGACGGCTGACCGCGGCGTGCTGACCGCGCATCTGCGTTCCGATGGCTCTCACAAGGACAAGCTCTTTGTTGATGGCGGTCCGTCCTCGACGGGTACGGTCGGCAAGTTGCGCATGGAAGGCCGCGAGGTCTTCAAATATGCTGTGGGTATGATTACCGACGTTATCCAGGCAGCTTTCGATTCGACCGGAACGACATCAGAGGATCTCGACTGGCTGGTCCCCCACCAGGCTAATCGCCGCATCATCGACGGTTCGGCAAAAAAACTGAACATTGCCCTGGAAAAGGTTGTCGTTACTGTCGATCTTCACGGCAACACGTCCGCAGCCTCCATTCCGTTGGCACTTGCGACGGCTGCCGGCGACGGACGCATCAAGAAGGGCGACCTCGTGATGTTGGAAGCGATGGGCGGTGGTTTCACCTGGGGCGCAGTTTTGCTGCGCTGGTAGGCACGAATCCTAAAAAACTGGCGGCGAACAAGAGCTTGACCGTAAGGCACAAGACAAATACTCTTCGGGCGCTTTCAAAAAATATCTTCTATTTGGCGG
>CBIHPL010000626.1:0-1808 GCA_966212005.1 uncultured Asticcacaulis sp. | reverse complement strand
CCTTGCGCCGGGCGCGGGCACCGGCGGCGATTTCACCGCGGGTTGCGCCCCTTAGCTTGATGGGGGTCCCGGCAGCGGCGACCGGCGCCGGCGTAGGTTCGCCGCGAAGGCAGGCGTCGAAGAAGGCTTCGGCATCGTCACCGTCCAGCGTCGCGCCGTCGGCAAGCCGTGTCAGCAAGGGTTTGAATGCGTCAGACATAGACGTTCTGGCTCTTGATCCCAGCCAGTTCGAGGAAGTTGGCCAGCAATTGATGGCCGCCTTCGGTCGCGATGGATTCGGGGTGGAACTGTACACCGTGAATGGGCCGGGTCTTGTGCTGGACCCCCATGATCTCGCCGTCGTCCGTCCATGCCGTTATTTCGAGGTCAGCCGGCAGGGTCTCGCGTTTGACGGCCAGCGAATGATAACGCGTCGCTGTAAAAGGGTTTGGCAAGTCTTTGAAAATGCCTTTGTTATTGTGGTGTATCTCGCTGGTCTTGCCGTGCATGAGGGCCTTGGCGCGTACGACGTCGCCTCCATAGGCCTGTCCAATCGACTGATGTCCCAGGCAGACGCCGAGTACCGGCATCTCTTCGGGTGCGGCGCGCAATAGCGGCAGGCAGATGCCGGCCTGGTCGGGGGCGCACGGTCCGGGTGACAGCAGAATGGCTTTGGGAGCCAGTGCGAGGGCGTCCTGAACGCTCAGGGCGTCGTTGCGATACACCTTGGTTTCCGCCCCCAGTTCGGCCAGGTAATGGACGAGGTTGTAGGTAAAGCTGTCGTAGTTGTCGATGACCAGAATCATGTACGCCTCCACAAAGCGCGTCCTGGCCAAACCGAGAGCACGCAAAGCCCTTTCCATTTAAGCAATGCGCAGGCCTTTTCCAAGCCATAAAGATTCGGGGTCATGGTTAAGATTGGTTAACAGTTTGCTGGTTGATTGGCGGTCGGTGACAGGCGAGATTCGACAATGAATGGGATTAACGATATGGCCACAGGTATGGATGACCGCGATGTGCGCCTGTCGGAGGCGCTGGGACTATTGAGCGCGCCGCGGACTCGCTCGCGTCACGGCCTGTTGTCGCTGGCCGCTATCACGGGACTGGCCGTGTCGGGCACGCTTCTGGTCACGCTCCTGAGCGGGCACGAAGACCCGAAAAAGCCGTTGAAAGTGAGCGCTGTACCGGCGACAGCTTCAGCAGACTTTGAACTGTCTGCTTCGCCATCGCACTCTCGACCGGTCAAGGAAGCCGTGCTGATCGCTACGGAACGCTAGATCGGAATGATTTTAGTTGGAATCATCATTCGGATCTAAATTTGTTTTGTCGCGATATCGCCATATCGCTCTTCTGATAAAGACCTACGAATTGGCCTTATAGTCGTAGCGCCACGCATCCTGGGCGGCACGAATAAGCGCGCCGGCCTTGTGACAGGTTTCTTCGTATTCCATCTGCGGAATGCTGTCGGCGACCACACCGGCACCAGCCTGGACGTAGATGTTGCGGTCCTTGAACAGGGCCGTGCGCAGGACGATGCAGACATCGACGCTGCCGTTGGAAGAAATATAGCCCGCGCCGCCGCCGTAGCCGACGCCGCGCTTGACCTGTTCCAGTTCGTCGATGATTTCCATCGCACGGACCTTTGGCGCACCGGATAGCGTGCCTGCCGGCAGGGCGGCCAGAAGCGCGTCAACGGGATCGAGCGTTTCGGGGGCATCGCCTTCGACGTTCGAGACAATGTGCATGACGTGGCTATAGCGTTCGATGATGAACTTTTCGGTGACACGGACGCTGGCCGGCTTGGCGACGCGGCCGACGTCGTTGCGGCC
>CBIHPL010000625.1:0-1817 GCA_966212005.1 uncultured Asticcacaulis sp. | reverse complement strand
CACCCGGACCTGGTGGATCGCGCCTCTTCCGAATCGGATCGCGCGCTGGAACTGCGCACGCGCGATCGCCAGCGCAAGCTGATCTCCAAGATTGACGAAGCGATTTCGCGCATCGATGACGGCTCCTATGGTTTCTGCGAGGAGACGGGTGAGCCGATCGGCCTTGGCCGTCTGGAAGCCCGTCCGACGGCGACGCTGAGCATCGAAGCCCAGGAACGCCACGAGCGTTCGGAGCGCGTGCATCGCGACGACTGATGAGTTAGTCAGTACTGACTGACTTTTTCGTCTTTGAAAAACCGGCGCTGCGGCGTAAGGGGTGTCACCGATTTATTGTGACATCAGAGACTCGCATTTCATGACCGTCAAGGTTCGTTTCGCCCCGTCGCCCACCGGCCGCATCCACGCCGGCAATGTCCGCGCCGCGCTTATCAACTGGCTGTTCGCCCGCAAGCATGACGGAGTCTTCGTCCTGCGCATCGACGACACCGATCTTGCGCGCTCGACAAAGGAAAACGAGGACCTGATCGAGACGGACCTGAAGTGGCTTGGGCTGGAATGGCAGGAGCGCTACAACCAGTCGAAGCGTTTCGATATCTACCAGAAGGCCGCCGACCATCTGAAGGCGATCGGCCGTTTGTACCCCGCCTATGAAACCGCCGAGGAAATCGATCGGCGCCGCAAGGTGCAGCAGTCGCGCGGCTTGCCGCCGGTCTATGACCGCGCAGCGCTAAATCTGCCCGACGAAGATCGCGCGGCGCTGGAGGCCGAAGGCCGTAAGCCCCACTGGCGCTTCAAGCTGGATGGCAAGCGCGTGGCCTGGGAAGATCTGGTGCGCGGTCATTGCGAAGTCGACACGACCTCGATGTCCGATCCGGTGCTGATTCGCGAGGATGGCCTGTTCCTCTACACCCTGCCGTCGGTGGTGGACGACCTCGACATGAAGATCAGCCACGTCATCCGCGGCGAGGACCATGTCGCCAATACCGGAACCCAGATCGAGATTTTCGAAGCCTTGGCGGACTTCTTCGGTGGTCAGAAACTTCCGACCTTCGCTCACATGACGCTGCTTGTCGGCTCGGACGGCGAAGGGCTGTCGAAGCGCCTTGGCTCGCTGTCGGTGTCGCAGATGCGCGAAGATGGCCTGGAGCCGCTGGCTATCGTGTCGCATCTGGCGAAGATCGGCACGTCCGATCCGCTGGAAGCCGCGCCTTCGCTCGAATCGCTGGCAGCGCTTCAGGACTTCGATAAGATGGGGCGCTCGCCGGCCCGTTATGACTTCGACGATCTGATGCGCCTGAACGCCGCTGTGATCCAGGCGATTCCTTACGCCGAGGCGAAGCCGCGTCTCGAAGCGCTGAACGCTGATCTTGGAGAGCTCTTCTGGGATACGGTGCGCATGAACCTGCACAAGTTCGCCGAGGTCAAGGAGTGGGCCAATATCGTCTCGGGCGACATCACGCCCAAAATCGACGATCCGGCCTTTGCCGCAAAGGCCCTGGAGCTGCTGCCGGCCGAATATGGCCGTGACAGCTGGCAGCTGTGGTCGGGCGCCATCAAGGAAGCCACGGGCGCCAAGGGCAAGGCCCTGTTCATGCCGCTGCGTCAGGCGCTGACCGGCATGGATCATGGTCCCGACATGGCGGCCTTGAGCTTCCTGATCGGACGTGACAAGATCGCCAAGAGGCTGCAAGGCGCTTAATATAGTGAGGGCGGAAATGCGTAAAGTCTTCAGTGGGTTTTGCGTATTTCTTCTGATGGCGGCGTCCCATGCCCATGCAGGGGGCGTCGATGACCTTGGCTGGCTGGCCGGTTGCTGG
>CBIHPL010000624.1:0-1839 GCA_966212005.1 uncultured Asticcacaulis sp. | reverse complement strand
CCGGCAGGTCGCCGATGGCGGCGTCGATCCGCTGCGGAATACTGAGGGCATCGCGGCCGGGAACGGGTTTCTTCATTGGTTGGTCTCACATCTTCTCGCCAGGCAATTGGCTGGCCTGTCTGATCCATTGAATGAACTGCGCTTCATCGAACCCGTCCTCACGGATATCGTAGTAACGAATCTCCGGGTATTTCGATTTACCGGCGGGTATGGGGTCCAGTGAACTGCCGCGAAAAAAAGTCACTTTGATATAGTTGGTGAAGCAATGGAACGAGACGAACCAGAGATCGTCCTCCATGCCGTAGAACGGTGTGTTCCATTTCACGGCCTTTTTCACGCCAGGAACTGTGCGTTCGATGATCGCGTCCATCCGGCGGCCAATATCGCGTTTCCATTCGGGCATGGCGGCGATATAGGCCTGCACCGGCGCATCGCCGTAGCCCTTTGCAATCTGAGGATTGCCGCCTGCCAGACGTTTAGGCGCGCCCATCGGTTACCCCCGGGCCGTGCGTGACCTGGCGAAATAAGGCAGGGCGAACATGTACAGGCCCGTGAACAGCAGCAGGAACAGCGGCGGCAGCGGGGCATAGGTCAGCCACATGACCTGGTGACCGAAGCCCAGCGCCACGAAATTGGCGATGACGGTCAGGGTGAAGGCGATCGACACCCAGCGGTGAAACTGGCGAATACCATTGTTCATTGGTCCATCCTTTTCAAAAGATCGTCGAGATCGTCAAACCGGTTTTCCCAGAAGCCGGCCATCTGCTGTGTCCAGTCCGTGAGCGGCGAAAGGGCACCGGGCAGGGCACTGTAATGGGTCTGCCGGCCAGCCTGGCGATCGCGCACCAGGCCGGCGTCTTTCAGTACCCCCAGGTGCTTCGAGACCGCCGGCTGGGAGACGCCGGCTTTCGCTGTCAGGGCGGCGACCGTCTGTTCTCCGCCGCGGCACAGGCGTTCGAAAATGGCGCGCCGTGTCGGGTCGCCAAGCGTACGAAACAGGATATCCGGTCCAGACGGGATCAACTCATAACTCCTGGGTTATGAGTTGACGTATAACTCGTGAGTTATGGGTTCGTCAATAGGGATGACTGGAATAAAAAAGGCCGCCCTTGCGAGGCGGCCTCATAGTCAGGTCCGATCTGGAACTCAGTACTTGTAGTTGACGCCGAAGGTGATCGTCCGGCCATTGCGCAGTTCGAACAGGGTGTCTTCGCGGACGCTGTCGATGAACAGGCGGTTCTGCTCGTCGGTCAGGTTCTGCGCTTCCAGGATCAGCTTGAGACGGTCGCTGAGGTTCCACGACGCCGACAGGTCGACGTACAAGGTCTCGTCATTGCCCTGGAGGTCGGAGCCCGGCGAGGCGGGAATGCCGCGGATGTACTTGCTGCGATAGTTTGCCGTCGTGCGAATACTGAACGTGTCGTCTTCCCAGTACAGCGTGCCGCTGGCGGAGTCGCGCGACAGGCCAATCAGGTCCGCCGTGGTGGTGGTGGTGGCGCTCAACACGTAGTCGATCTCGGACTCGACGTGGGTATAGTTGCCCAGGACACCGAACTTGCTCCAAAAGCCCGGAAGGAAGTCGAGTTCCGCCTGCAGGTTCAGCTCGACGCCTTTCAGCGGGCCGCCCGGCGTGTTCTGGAAGCGGCCGACGGTGAAGATTTCGGTCGGCAGGGTGTTGGTGTTGTCGAGCAGCGAATCCGGCAGACCCAGGTCACGATAGGGAACCTGTTCGGTGACACGCTGGATGTAGGATTCGATGTCCTTGTAGAAGTAGCCGACCGAGACAACCGAACCCGGGCGGAAATACCATTCCAGGCCGGCGTCGAAGGTCTTGGCCTT
>CBIHPL010000623.1:0-1858 GCA_966212005.1 uncultured Asticcacaulis sp. | reverse complement strand
CGCCTTGGCCCGTTGAAAGCGCGTGGAGAGCTGGAAGTCCGTCAGGTTGGCGAGCGCGACGAAATCTTCACGGACCCGATGCTGGGCAGCCGCGCGGTCGGGTTGGTGCTGCACAATGCGTTCAAGCATGGCGTGCGCAAGTACAATACATCCGAGCCTTTTGTTGAAATCGAACATGGCGTGACCGGCGCCGAGGGTTTTGTCCGTATCCGCGATCATGGCGACGGTATTCCCCAGGACAAGCAGGCCCTGGTTTTCGACAAGTATACCCGCCTGCAGCGGTCGGACCAGCAGAATGCCGGCACGGGGCTGGGCCTGACCATCTGCCGCCATATCATGAAGTTGCTCGATGGCCGTATCGAGCTGAACAACCACCCCGAAGGCGGAGCTGTGTTTACGCTGTTCTACAAGGACCATCGTCCCGGTTGAGCCAATTTCGGTTCCGTTCAAGCCCCATCCGTCAATATAAAAGCCTCGTCCTGCAAAAGGACGAGGCTTTTATATTGAAAAACGACGAGATGGGCCTGTAATTCGGTTTAGATCCAAGGCCCATGCCTTTCGTTATAGTGGCGGGTTCGCACTCCTGCCGGTAATCATCCTGTAAACAAGGCTGGCGATAAACAGGACAACGAAGATAATGGCAATAAACTTGGCGATATCCGCGAAAGTGCCGGCCAGTCCCGTAAAGCCCAGGAACGCCGCAGCTACGGCAAGTATAAAGAAGGTGACTATCCAGTTAAGCATGACATTCTCCTGAATGGACTGGACCAATAGGTTACCGGCGTTTACCGATCTTCTTGATCCTATGCACGCGTCCATAAATATACAAAGACGAGTTCAGGACTTCCCGTAAGGATGGAATAAAACGGCCGCGTCCGGACAAAAACCAAAGGCGCCGATCCGATCGTCATCGAATTGGCGCCTTGAGAATGCGGACCGAAGCCGCCATATTGTTTTTGAAGCTACTCGACCAGGTCCATGCGATAGCCGATGCCCGACTCCGAGACGATGGATTTGCCAAGCCCCTCACGGGTTTCCAATTTGTCACGAACCTGACCGATATAGACGCGCAGATATTGGGTGTCTTCCAGGTGCGCCGGCCCCCAGACCTCTTTCAGAATCTGCTTGTGCGTCAGCATGCGGCCGCGATTGACCAGGAAGTAGCGCAACAGATCGTATTCCTTGGGCGTGAACCCTACGCGCTCGCCATCGATAAAGACTTCGTGACGCACCAGGTCCATGCGAATGGGACCATGGATGATTTCGGGCTCGCCGACCTCCTTGACCGCCGACTTGCGCAGGTTGGCGTGGATGCGCGCCAGCAGGACTTCGGCCGAGAACGGCTTGGTGACATAGTCATCGGCGCCTGTATTGAGCGCCGGCGCGGCGTCGGAATCTTCCGAACGCGCCGTCAGCACGACGATCGGCACGTTCGACCACTCGCGAATCTTTGTGATGACTTCCTTGCCGTCTATATCGGGAAGGCCGAGATCGAGCAGGATCAGGTCAGGACGCACCGAAGCCGAAAGCCGCAAGGCCTGTTTACCACTGTCGCACTCGCAGACTTTGAAATCCGCGGCATCAAGAAAGATGCTGAGCATTTTGCGGATTTCTTCCTCGTCATCCACAATCAGGATCGTGTTCTTCTTCTCGAGCATGTGTGTGACTCGTGGTCCTCTCTGGTGGCAAAACCCGCCCGATTGTTACCGGACGGGTGTAGACTACAGGATGTAGGGTCGCAAAAATAAAAATTAAATATGGAGGTCGTGCCTTACAAACGTTACCAATGGCACTAAGCTACCGCATTCCTTACTATTTTTCAGCCGTCTGTTTCAATGCTGCAGCATCGACACGCTGG
>CBIHPL010000622.1:0-1876 GCA_966212005.1 uncultured Asticcacaulis sp. | reverse complement strand
GATCGGCGTCGACCTCATGGTCAAGGCGGGTTACCGCGCATCCGAAGCGGTCGCCCTGTGGGAAAACATGTCAGCGCAGAAAACCAGCGCGCCGCCGCAGATATTGTCGACCCATCCGTCGGACCAGACCCGCATCAACGATCTGAAAGCCTATATCGCCGCGAAGGGATATAAATAATACCGGTGGCATAAAGGCAAATTCGGGCTTGATCATGGGGCCTTCACGCGTTAGAGACACGCTCCTTGCGATGACGTGCCGTCTTAGCTCACTTGGTAGAGCGCCAGATTGTGGCTCTGGAGGTAGCTGGTTCGAAACCAGCAGACGGTACCATCGCCAGAGATCCTGCATGAGTGACGGCTCTTAAGCCCGAACGCCTTTAAGCCGACATGCCGCATGCCTCCCTTCGCCGGAACTGGTCAGGCGACGGCAGGTCCTTCTTCTGCCGGCGCAATCCATGGCCCATCCTGAAGCATCCCTACTTGTCGTCGGTGGCGGTATCACCGGCCTTTGTATCGCCGTCGTCGCACAGGCCAGGGGGTTTCGTGTTCGCATTGTCGCAAGTGACGACGTGCGCGCAACGGCCTCCGGGGTCGCCGCCGGAATGATCGCACCGGCGTTGGAAGCCCTGGGCGAGATCGAACCAGAAGTGGCCTTTGGCCGTCTGCAGCGGGCGCAGCAGGCATGGATGGATTTGTTCGATCTTTGGCCTGCCGATCTTCGGGAAGCGCTTGAAACGGCGCGGAGCGGGCCGCGCAGCCGTTATGTCTGGTACCAAAGCGATAATCTTAGCGACATCACGACTCCGCGCCTTAAGGCGATGGGCGTGCCGTTCGCGGCCCTGACCGATCCGCAACTCGAAGGCATTGCCGGCGACATGGACGGTGTCGAAGTCGCCGGCGACTGGCTTCTGCACGCCGAGACCGTCCTTGACGCGCTTGGCGCCCAAATCACAGCCAGGGGCGGCGTAGTCATGGCGGGCCGCGCCACGGCGGTCACGGCGACGACGGTCACGCTCGAATCGGGAGAGGTCCTGACGGCCGATCATGTCGTCGTCGCGGCCGGCTTTGCCGCCAGGTCATTGTCACCCTCGGTCCCTTCGCTTGCCGTGCTTGAGCCGGTCAAAGGCCATTTGCTCAATCTCAAGGGCCGGGGCGGGCAGGGGACCTTGCGCTGGGCGGGCGGCTATCTGGCCGATCATGGCGCGACGGCCAAGTTCGGCGCGACCATGCAGTTCGGCCAGAACGACCTGGCCATTGAACCCGACGTTGTCGAAGACCTGAAAAGCCGGGCGGCCGGCATGTTGCCTTCCATTGATCTGGGCGACGCGGAGCCACGCACGGGCGTGCGGGCATCCACGCCCGATTCCTGGCCGTTGATTGGCTGCGACCGCACAGGGGTCTATGTCGCCGTCGGCATGCGGCGCAACGGCTACATCTTTGCGCCGTTCGCGGCGGCGGTCGTGCTGGCCATGATCATGGGCGAAGCGCCCCACCACGACGCCGACCTCTACAATCCCAATCGTTTTTAAAGCGATGTTAACCATGGGCAGGGCAGAATTTGCCCATGCCGTTGCCGAGTAACCCGTCCGTTATGAGCCAGCTGGGGCGCGCCGCGGAAGCGGGCGCGACCGGAGTCATGGGCTCTATCCAACGCGCGGCGGACGCCACCGGAGTGGATTTCAGCTATCTGGTCAAGACGGCGAAACGGGAAAGCTCGCTTAATCCGCACGCCAAGGCGCCGACCTCGTCGGCAGCCGGCCTTTTTCAGTTCATCGAACAAACCTGGCTGGGCGTGCTGAAATCCAAGGGCGCCAAACACGGCTATGGTGGTTTTGCCGACCACATCACGCGCGGGAAGGACGGACGGTTCCACGTC
>CBIHPL010000621.1:0-1881 GCA_966212005.1 uncultured Asticcacaulis sp. | reverse complement strand
CGCGCTTGCGACCGAAGCGAGCCAGATGAGTGGCGTGCGATACCTGATGAATCTGTCGGCCCACAGGCCGGTCATTGGTCCGGTCAACGCGCGCCCAATCAGTGGAACGCCCAGGATCCAACCGATCTGGCTTGCCGACATGCCGTTTTGCCCCAGCCAGAACGGCAGGAAGGGAAGGCTGGCGCCTGTGCCGGCGCACAGAAAGGCATAGAAGGCCGATTGACGCAGAAGTGTATGTGTCGGCGAGGGGCCGCCTGCCGGAACCTGTCCTTCCGGTATCGCGATCGTCCCGGACGGTGTCGGTTCGCTCCGCTCTGAGGTTGCGGCCACATCTGCTGCGGTTCGGGTGAGTGGAGGTTTCACGGGCATTTGCGACTCTTCCCGCTTCGGCCAATTTTTATAAAAAATCGCATTATATTCGACGTGTCAACGGCATATTGCATCCAGCCGCCGTCATAACCGATGGACGCGCGCACAGATTTCTTTTACAGCTTGTACGTCCACCGTTCATGAACCCGTTTTCCGGAATGAACAGGCCTGTGCGCAAATGTCCTCGGCCGGCCGGCAGGCCAACATCTTATCTCGCGTCGAAAAGTGTGATTTATTTAGCGTATTTTCGTACAGAAGCGTGGTTGTAAATTCAGACTGAACAAGCCGGCCTACTTGAATTTGTGTCGGCGGGAGGAAACATGATTCAATCTGCACCGCTAATGGCCACGGCCACGGGGTCAGGACGCATTCGCTCGTTCGGGCTGATTGCGCTCGCGGCGGTCCTTCTGTTTCCGTCGCAGAGCTACGCCCTCGCGGCAGACGCATCCTGCCGCCCGGCTGCCGATGCGTGCCCGGTGACTGTCGCCGTGTCACCCAAATGGCATGCCGCCGGCCAGCCCTTCGAAGGCTGGGGAACGGCCCTGGCCTGGTTCGCAAACGTAACGGGCCGGCTGCCGGATCCGGTCCGAACCCGGCTTGCGGATCTTCTGTATGCCGAGGACGGCTTGAAGATGAATATCGCCAGATACAATATCGGCGGTGGAAACGCCCTGGAAATAGAGCCATATCTGCGCGCCGGCGCGGACGTTCCCGGCTTCTGGCGAAAACCCGAGACTGTCGACGGCAATGACTGGTGGCGGCCTGAAGAGGCGGCCCATTGGGACTGGACGGCGGACGCGGGCCAGCGCTGGTGGCTGGACGCCATCCGTGAGCGCGTGCCTGCCCGGACCCTTCTGCTTGAGGCCTTCTCCAATTCCCCACCGCACTTCATGACGGTCAGCGGACGGGTGTCCGGCCATACGGACGGACTGACGGACAATCTGCGTCCGGGATACGAAGACGCCTTTGCCGAGTATCTGGTCAGGGTGACAGGAGAACTTGAGACCCGCCACGGTATCACATTCCGGACCCTGTCTCCGGTCAATGAGCCCGGCACCCCATACTGGTTTTCCGCCAACACCCAGGAAGGCGCGCACTGGGCGCCGGCGCGTCAGGCACAGATTATACGTGCCCTGAAAAGGGCGCTTGAAAAACGGCGCATGAAGACGGAGATCTCCGCGGTCGACGAGACAAACCCGCAAACCTTTGTGCGCGACTGGGCGGAACTGGGTCCCGAAGCAATTTCCGCCATAGGGCAAATCAACGTCCATACCTACGACACGACCGGCAAGACGGCCGTGCGCGATATTGCCGGCGTGACGGGCAAGCGGCTGTGGATGTCCGAGGTCGATCTGTCGCCGCCGAACGTAACGCAGGATTACAGCGACATGCGGCCGGCGATTGCCCTGTCCGAGCAGATCGCAAGCGACATAAACCGCCTGGAGCCTGTGGCCTGGGTGCTGTGGCAGGCCGTCGAGAACCAGTCCGTACCGCCTGACAAGGGCTCGAACT
>CBIHPL010000620.1:0-1881 GCA_966212005.1 uncultured Asticcacaulis sp. | reverse complement strand
ATCGAGCCGATAGACGAACCGCTTAAGCTGCGGCGGCCGGCCACGAGCGCGAAGGCGTTTACAGGCACCGGATTGTCCGGAATCCCGACCAACACCATGGCGCCGTCGATCTTCAGCATGTTGAGATAGGCGTTCCAGTCGATGGTGGCGCTGACCGTATTGATGATCAGGTCGAAGGTTCCGGCCAGCCTGGCGAAGGTTTCCGGATCGCTGGAGGCGTAATAGTGGTCCGCCCCCATGGCCATGGCGTCGTCCTTCTTGGACAGCGACTGGCTGATGACCGTGACTTCGGCCCCCAAAGCGCGGGCGAACTTGACACCCATATGGCCGAGACCGCCGAGACCTATGATGGCGACGGACTTGCCCGGGCCGGCATTCCAGTGCTTCAGCGGTGAGTAGAGCGTGATGCCGGCGCACAGGAGCGGAGCCGCGGCAGCCGGCGGCAGGTTGTCCGGCACCGACAGCACATAGCCTTCCCTGACGACGATATGGTCGGAATAGCCGCCATAGGTCGGCGTGCCGTCGCGGTCGATGCCGTTATAGGTAAAGGCCAGCTGGTCCATATTGTATTGCTCGCGATCGATATCGCGCTGCTGGCACTTCAGGCAGGAATCGACGAAGCAGCCGACGCCGACCGTGTCGCCTTCCTTGAAGCGGCTGACTTTTGAACCGACCTCGCGGACGCGGCCGACGATTTCGTGACCGGGGACCATCGGGAAGAGGCCGGGAAACCAGTCGTTATTCACTTGGTGGATGTCGGAGTGACAGACGCCGGAATAGAGGATGTCGATCACCACATCGTCGTCATTCGGCGCGCGGCGTTCGAAGGTAAAGGGCTGCAGCTTTTCGTTGGGCGCGAGCGCGGCCCAGGCTTTGGCGAGTGTCATGGCGCGGATATCTTTATTTTGGGAGGACTTGCCGGAGCGGCGATGCGCATATGGGAAGCAGGTCCACATCGCGCGAGGCCGGCGCCAGGTTTTGCTGTGGATAATCCAGGCCAGGCCGGTTCTTACACCAGATGGAACAGCGACAACAGCAAGGGCAGGCAAACGGCGCTTAAACAGGTCGTTATGGCGACGATTCCGGCCATCAACGGCGCATCTCCGCCCATATGGCGCGCCTGGACGTAGGCCGCGGCGGCGCAAGGCGCCGCACCGCAGGCCAGCGCCACGCCCTGGGCCATCAGGTCGCCGCCCAATGTCCGGCAGATCAGCCAGGCAATGACCGGCATGACCAAAACTTTGAACAACGATACGGCGCCGACCAGTACCGGTTGGCGGTAGACATAGGCAAAACTCAGGCCCGCGCCGGCCAGGATCAGGCCGGTCGGAATGGCGGCTTCGCCGAGCATGCGCAGGGATTTTTCGGCGAACGGGATCGACGGCACCTTTAGAAAGTTGAACGTCAGGCCGATCAGGCAGGACGCGAAGATCGGATTGGTCAGCAGCGTCTTCGCCATGCCCAGCGGCGATTTGTCGGGGCGTACATCGCCTTCGGGCTCGCCCCAACGCGCCAGCACCAGAATGCAGATCATATTCGAGGCCGGAATGAGCGCGCTGACCGCAATCGCCGCCAGCGTCATGGCGTCGTCGCCAAAAATGCCGGCGGCCACGGGAATGAAGACAAAAGAATTGAAACGCATCAGCCCCTGGAAGACGCTGGTGAAGGTCGGACCTGGCAGGCGCAGGATGGGCTTAAGCGCAAATCCAACCAGGCTTGCCACCGCGACTGAACCGAGCACGCCGAGCGAAACCGGGCCGGTCGAGAAGCCCGTCAGATTGGCGTGCCAGATCGTAGGGATCAGAAAGCCCGGATACAGGACATAGACGGCGAATTTTTCGATCGGGGGCCAGACGGGCAGCGGCAGGAAACCCGACTTTT
>CBIHPL010000619.1:0-1888 GCA_966212005.1 uncultured Asticcacaulis sp. | reverse complement strand
CCTCGCCGCCGACTTCGATATTATAGTCGAATCCGGCCAGATGCGCGTAACGCGTATAGACGCCGCCGCCGTGATTGATCACGACCATATTGCCGTAGTCTCCGCGGTAGGCCATCTCCATGACCGTCCCACTGCCGGCGGCCAGGACGGCGGTACCGTTGGGGTAATGATAATCGATGCCTTTGTGCAGACGGTCGTTGCGCGTGCCAAACCCGGAGGACAAGCATGATCCCGGCGCTGGATTAACAGCCAGAGGCACGCCGCCGACACGGATAATCGGATTGAAGTTTTCTACCTTCCTTGAGCCATCCGATAGAGGTGCGTTGCTGACGCCTATTCCGCCACAGATATAAAGTGTCCGGGCAAATGGAGCGTCCGAACCTTGCGGGCGGTTTGGTCCCGTTGGGCGCCGGGCCTGGGGGCTTGGCGGTGCGTGGTCAGGCACCGAGCTACATGCCGCCAGCACCATAAGGCTCGCCATACCCGGTCCGAATCGTTTGGCGAGTGATAGGATCATGCCGTCTCCTGCATATAACCGAAGGCTATCATCAGGCAGACGAACCGTCAAAAACTCGCCGCCCGGCGGAGCGGTTTAGGCCGGATCTGTGGCCAAATTCGGCTTTTTCAACGATTGCGCCATCCCTGATCCTGGCCGGAGGCACGCGCGCGCTGCACTTGACCAAACCTACCTTTGGGATAGGAATAGGCTTCGTTCGGGGAGCAAATGCATGGCTGCGGCGCCAAAGACAAAAGGTGTTCTAACCGCTACGGTGTGCGTCGCGATAACCTTGGCAGCAACCGGCCATGCCGCTACGCTGCCTGAGACCGGAACTGTGGACATCGCGGCCGACCGGCGGCGTACGGAGTTTCTCACCCGCTCTTCGTCCATCTATTCGGTACAGCCGGATATCCCAAACTGCCGCGCTGGCGAGCTTTTGGAAGGCGAAAAGAAGAGTGCCTTGGATACACTCAATAACATTCGCAAGCTCCACGGGCTTGGTCCGGTTACATATGACGATACTTTTGACCGGGAAATGATGCAGGCGGCCCTGATGATGGCGGCCAATCGGGATTTGAGTCACAGTCCGCCGCGATCATGGAAGTGCTACACTCCCGGCGGCGCGCGAATGGCAGGCATGAGCAATATAGAAGGCGGGGTGGCCTCCCCTTACCTGCTCTACACGACAGCACAGGATAATATCGTCGGCTGGGTGACGGACGTCCGTAATAGAGGCGCCGGCGTCGGCCACAGGCGCTGGCTCCTCGATCCGTTCCTGAAAACCATATCATTCGGAAAGGTCAGCGGCGCATTCGATGCCCAGTCGGTGACCGAAGCGTCGCTAGTGAAGGTCATTGGCAGCGACTCCCGGACAACAGGCCTGTCGTCGGACGCATTAGTCTCCCCTTCCAATCCGAAAATCGTCGCCTATCCCCAGGGCGACTACCCTGTTCGGTATTACGAAGACGGTGCCCATTTATCCGTATCGCTGCTTACAAATCCGTCTGACGTCCATCTTAACGGAGCTGACTTTTCGCGGGCGTCCATTATCGTCAAAACTCGTGATGGTGAAGCCGTACCAGTTGGTCAGGCGCACGGCGACAATCTTTTCTACGGCCTGCCCAACAATATTCGCTTTTCTACAGGGATACTCAAACGCAATGTGATTTACGATGTCTCGATAACAGGCGTGGTCGTTGCGGGTAAAGCTGTCGAGGTGTCGTATTGGTTTCGCCTCGTTCCTTAGGTTTCGGGCGCGCAAAAACCCGTTTGGGTTTCGGGGTCCGATTTTATTTGGCTAGGCTACGTTGAACTTGGCGTTGGTCGGCGTGCTTACGTCTGCGTGCGGCTGGGTTTGACCTGACGACCTTCAGGTTATGGCACTGCGCG
>CBIHPL010000618.1:0-1901 GCA_966212005.1 uncultured Asticcacaulis sp. | reverse complement strand
GAAAAGGGCGTTCATGGCGTCGGTGATGCCGTCGGTCGGACTTACCTCGAAATAGAACCCGGGAGAGGCGCAGGCCGACATGCGGGTCGGGATCTTGGCCTGGAACGGCTTGATCCACGTATTGTACCAACTGTTGGTCGGCAGCGGCAGGTAGGTGGTGTAAAGCACGGCGATCTTGATTCCCCGGTCCTTGAGCTTTTGGCAGAAGGTGACGTCGATCGGTTCCTGGCAGCGCTGGCCCGTAACTGGTTCGGTACAGGTCGTCGCCTTGTAGCTGTCGCCGACACCGTCGGAGACGAAGAAGATGATTTTCTGCGCGTCGGCGGAACTCGTTCCCGAGCCGACGGAGGTAATCTTGTTGTTGAGCAGGGTCAGTGCGGTGTCGAAGCTCGTCTGGGTGTCGTTGTTATAGCCCTGCTGGGGGATGGTCATCAGGTCGAGGACATATTCGCTGTCGCCGGGCTGCGGGTTCAGCGTCTTTTGGGAAACCTTGTTGCCCACCTTGTCGAGATCACTCGTCAACGACACGACCTCGGTCAGTCCCGCCGTTTCCGCCGCTACGCCGAAAGTATAGACGGCCATGCGGAACTGGTTGTCCGTATCGGCCTTGGCCGTCTTGGTCAGCGCCTGTGTCGCTTGGCGCACCACGTCGATGCGCATGGTGACGTTGTTCTTCTTGGCAAGCGTATAATAGTCCTTGCCCTTGTTGGCGCCGCTTTCGTGACAGGCGAAGGCGCATGAGGGGTTCGATTTGTTGTTCGCGGTGAGATTGACCATCTTGGTGACATCGGCGGGCGTGGCGCCGACGCCCATCGAAGGCGTGTTGTCGAGCAGGATGTAGAAGTCCATGAAGGAGGCGGTCTGGTATTCCGCCGTCGCGGTGCCGCTGATATCGACGCTGTCCTTGCCGAAGATACGCATGAACGACGTCGGCATCGTTGTCTTGAAGGTAACCTGCGAATGCAGTTTGTTGGCGGTCTTGGTGACGTCTATGCTGGTGTCGACGTTGAGTTCGGCAAGTTCCGGGGACATCTGTCCGAAGAAGATGTTGTGCGCCTCGGTCTGGCCGACGGCGACGGTGCCGTCCTGCAGCATACTTGTCGCGGCCGCGGCGGCGCTCGATTTCTGGGAGACGGCGCCGACCGCCGCGGCGTCGGCCGCCGCGTAAAGCTCACTGCGGAGACTCAAGGCCTGGGAAAAATCGATCGCAAGGCCCGCCGCTCCGACCAGCGGCACGACCAGCAGTGCCGTCATAATGCCAAAATTGCCGGATCGGTCCGAAAGGAAAGCGGACGGAAGGATACCCATGCTGAACCCCTACATTATTAGGGTACGCTTTACATGGAAAATCTAAAACAGATGGAAAATAGCATAGTATATACCGCCTTAACGTCAGTTTCGATGCGCTACTAGGCAAGGGGGGCCGAAAGGTTTATAAGCCGCCGGACTATTAAACGGGCAGGCATCCGAGGCAAACCGGATGGGGAAGCAGATGAGTGACATGGCACAGAATTGGACCCCGAGCAGCTGGCGGAACAAGCCAATCCAGCAGGTTCCGGAATATCCTGACGCGGCCGCGCTGGCGGCGACGGAAGCCATGCTTGCCACCTATCCGCCGCTCGTTTTTGCCGGTGAAGCCCGCCGTTTGACAAGTGCACTCGCCAATGTCGCCGAAGGCAACGCCTTCCTGCTACAGGGTGGCGACTGCGCCGAGAGCTTCCTGGAACATGGCGCAGACAATATCAGAGACTTCTTCCGCGCCTTCCTGCAGATGGCCGTCGTCCTGACTTTTGGCGCACAGCTGCCAGTTGTGAAGGTCGGCCGTATCGCCGGCCAGTTCGCCAAGCCGCGTTCGGCACCGATGGAAACGCAGAATGGTGTTTCCTTGCCGAGCTATCGCG
>CBIHPL010000617.1:0-1906 GCA_966212005.1 uncultured Asticcacaulis sp. | reverse complement strand
CAAGGTCGATCCGGCGGCCTACGCAAAGCTGGCGGATGAATTCAACCCGCGACACTATCGCCCCGAAACCTGGGCTCGCATCGCCCACGAGGCAGGCGCCAAGTACATGGTCATGACGGCCCGCCATCACGACGGCTTCGCCTTGTGGGACAGCCCGGCCAGCTACGGCCACTACGACGCGATGCACTCCGCCGCCAAACGGGATCTTCTGAAACCGTTTGTGGAGGCGGTCAGGCACGATGGGTTGCGCGTCGGTATCTACTATGCCCCCCTCGACTGGCGCTTTCCCGGATATTTCCAGCCCAGGTAACTTCCCGAAAACGCCGCACTCCTGAAGAAGCAAACCTATGGGCAGGTAGAGGAACTGATGAGCCGCTACGGCACCATCGACATTCTTTGGTGGGACGGCGGATGGCTGGCACACAAGGGAACCGATGCCGATGCCGCCTGGTTCTGGGAACCCGACAAGTTGATCCGCATGGTGCGGCATTACCAACCCAAGGCCGTGATCAACCCACGGTCAGGATGGCAGGGCGATTTCGACATCGCTGAAGGCGCTGCGACCATTACCGGCCCGATCAGGGCCAGGCCATGGGAAAAGACCTTCTCGCTGAATAGCCATGCCTGGGGCTACACGCCGGAAGACAAGGTCATGACCGGGGAGGAAGTGATCCGCTTCCTGATCGAAGCCGTCGTGCGGAACGGGAACCTGCTGGCGAACGTGGGTCCTGACAGGGATGGCGTTTTCCCGCCCAAACAGACCGAAACGCTCCGCGGCGTCGGTCGCTGGCTCAAACGCTACGGCGCGACGATCTACGATACGCGGCCAGGCCCTTACCAGCCGGTGGACGGGGTTTACGGAGCAACCCGGCGCGGCAGGGACATTTTCGTCCACGTCCTCAGCTGGCCGAACGACGAACTGGTACTGCCTGCCCTGGATTTAAAGATCAAGGATGTCGTCAATGTCTCCGGGGGCAAGGTGGCATGGCATTCCGATGCCGGCGGCCTCAGACTGTCCGTGCCGGCTGCGGACCGCCGCTCTCCCGTCACCATCCTGCAATTGAAACTGGAGTAAAGCCCCGGTCCAACGACGTTGCGATCTCACTCACAGTTCCGGTCCTTAATTGGACTTCTCATGGAGCGTAATTGGTGTTAGCCATTATGACCTTTCGAGGACATAGTGACGAGGACACACCAGATGAGCGCGCACACGGCCCTCCTTTCCGCCCTCTGCCTGTCGGTTGCCGCACTGGCGTTGCCCGTCGCAGCGCAGCCTGTCGTCGCCGCCTATTACTTTCCCGGCGGGGGCAAGCCCGATGCGTTGAAGCGTCCGTCGACGACGAAACTCACCCATCTCATCTACGCCTTCGTCCCGGTATGCGGTGACAGCCCGGCCTTTGATGCCGATGAAAAAAAGCAACGCGAACCGCTGTGCAACGGCGTGGCCGACTATGCCCTCACCCTGCCTGACACCGACGCGATGCGCGCGGAGCTGAAGGCCATGGCCGAGTTGAAGGCACGCGATCCGGACCTCAGGATCATCGCTTCGGTCGGCGGCTGGGGCATGCCCATGTTCCCCGAAATCGTCGCCCAGCCCGAGCGGCGGCAGGTCTTCACCCGCTCTACAACGGCCTTCCTGACGCGTTATCCGGTGTTCGATGGCATCGACATCGACTGGGAATATCCGGGTGGCGGTGATGAAGCCCGCGCCCCGCTCGGCGACGACGCCCGTCGCCAGGAGGCGGCGGACCACCGCGCTCTGATCGAAGGCCTGCGCGTCGCCCTGGACGGCATGAAAGCACGGGATGGCCGCGAGCGCCTCCTGACCACCGCCGTGGCCGGCTATCCGCGCTCGGTCGCCGGCATCGACTGGCAGGGCGTGCAGGACGACTTCGACCTCGTCTTC
>CBIHPL010000616.1:0-1919 GCA_966212005.1 uncultured Asticcacaulis sp. | reverse complement strand
GGAGATCGCGATCAGCCAGTACCGCTGGGTCGACAAGGACAAGAAGCGCGTCGCTGCCATCAACCAGGAACTGTCGCTGCTGTTCAAGGCGTTCTCCGACAATCTGCTGCATGACGAAGAGCAGATCATGGTCGTCGGCGAAGCCGATCTGGCCGGCGTACCGGACGGCGTCAAGGCATCGTTGAAGCGCGCCGACGGCACCTACGGCATCGCCAATACGCGCTCGGTCATGGAACCGGTGACGACCTTCGGCACCAATCGGGCCCTGCGGGAAAAGGTTTGGCGCGCCTATGTCAATCGCGGCGACAATGGCGATCAGTGGGACAATAACGCCATCATCGGCAAGATCCTGAAGCTGCGTTATGAGCGCGCGCGTTTGCGTGGCTATGAGACCCACGCGCACTGGCGTCTCGAAAACGCCATGGCCAAGACACCGGAAAACGCCATGGCTTTGATGGAGGCGGTGTGGACGCCGGCCGTGGCGCGCGTCAAGGAGGAGGTGGCCGACATGCAGGCCATTGCCGACAAGGAAGGCGCCAATATCACCATCGAGCCGTGGGACTATCGCTTCTATGCCGAGAAGGTCCGCAAGGCGAAGTACGACCTCGATGAGAACGAGATCAAGCCGTACATGCAGCTGGAAAAGCTGACCGAAGGCATGATGTGGGCCGCCGGCCAGATCTACGGTTTCGAGTTTACGCCTGTTTCGGATGTGCCGGTCTTCCATCCGGACGTGCGGGTGTGGAAGGTGACGCGCAACGGCAAGCCGAACGGCCTGTTCTACTTCGACCCCTATGCCCGTCCCGGCAAGCGTTCGGGCGCGTGGATGAACGCCTACCGCAGCCAGCAGCGCATGGACGGCAAGGACATCCTGCCGCTGGTGTCGAACAATTCGAACTTTGTGAAGGCGGCTCCGGGCGAGCCGATCCTGATTTCCTGGGATGATGCCACGACCCTGTTCCACGAATTCGGCCATGCCATTCATGGCCTGTCTTCGAACGTCACCTATCCGTCTCTGTCGGGCACATCGGTGGCGCGCGACTATGTCGAGTTCCCGTCGCAGCTCAATGAGCACTGGCTGCCGACCAACGAAGTGCTGTCGCGCTTTGCTACGCACTACAAGACGGGTGAGGCGATGCCGCAGGCCTTGCTCGACAAGATCAAGAAGGCCGATACCTTCAACCAGGGCTTTGCGACGGTCGAATATCTGGCCTCGGCCCTGATCGACATGAGGTATCACCTGGCCGGTGGGGCGGACATCGATCCGGACACATTCGAGCGCGAGGAGCTGACCAAGCTGGGCATGCCGAAGGAAATCGTCATGCGCCACCGTTCGCCGCAGTTCGGTCACGTCTTCTCGTCGGATGGCTATTCGGCGGGCTATTACAGCTATCTGTGGTCGGACACGCTGACGGCCGACTGCGCCGAAGCCTTTACCGAAGCCGGTGGATTCTACGACAAGGCCGTGGCCGATCGCCTGCAGAAACACGTGCTGAGCGTAGGCAATACGGTCGATCCGGCGGACGGGTATCGTGCCTTCCGCGGCCGCGATCCGAACCGCGATGCATTGATGCGCAAGCGGGGCTTCCCGGTCGCTTAAATTACAGCGGAGTGGCGGATGATCCGGCGCTCCCGTTACTTCGCCTTGGCCGATTCATTGACCTTTTCGACCAGAACCGCGTTAAAGGCGGTCGCCTGTTCCGGGTTGAAGTCGCTCCAGGCCGGATTGCGGACACGACCGATATAGCGGCCGTCGCAGGGGATGCGGTAGCCATTCTGGTAGGCAACCGGCTTCAGTTGCGCCTTGACGTCGTCGCCGGCCAGCATGGCTGTGCGCGCCGCTTCGATGTCGCTTCCGATTGCCATCCGGTCGCTTTCCTTCAGGTCGCCGTCCATGTCCTTGCGCATATTGCTGAACG
>CBIHPL010000615.1:0-1935 GCA_966212005.1 uncultured Asticcacaulis sp. | reverse complement strand
ATCAGCCAGGCCGACTACAGCCGTTTCAAGGTCGGTGAAAACGTTGCGACCACGCCCGGCAAGGTCGTCTATCGCGGCCGTTATTTCGAACTGCTGCAATATACACCGACGACCGATACCGTGCGCGAAACGCCCCTGCTCATCTTTCCGCCGTGGATCAACAAGTTCTATATCCTTGACCTGCAAGCCAAGAACTCGCTGATCCGCTGGCTGACCGACCAGGGCTTCACCGTCTTCCTGACTGCGTGGGTCAATCCAGACGTTTCCATGAAGGATACGACGTTTGAGGACTATATGTTTGGCGGCATTATCGAGGCCGTCGAGAAGGTCAGGGAACAGACCGGCGTCAAGGAAGTCAATACGGTCGGCTACTGCATCGGCGGCACATTGCTTGGTTGCGCCCTCGCCTACATGGCGGAAAAGAACGACAAATCAATTGCTTCGGCGACTTTCTTCACGGCCCAGCACGACTTCTCGGAAGCTGGAGATCTGCTGCTCTTCACCAGCGAATCATGGCTGAAGGAATTGGAACGCCAGATGGATGCCGCCGGTGGCGTCCTGCCCGGCTCGGCCATGGCCGACACGTTCAACTCGCTGCGCGCCAACGACCTGATCTGGTCGTTCTTCGTCAACAACTACCTGATGGGCAAGGAACTGGCGCCGTTCGACCTGCTGTGCTGGAACGCCGACCAGACGCGGATGCCTAAGGCCCTGCACATGTTCTACCTGCGCAAGTTCTATGGCGAAAACGCCCTGAGCGAAGGCAGCCTGGTGCTTGGAGGTGTCGATATCGACCTTAAGAAGGTGACTATCCCCATTTATGAACAGGCCGGTCGCGAAGACCATATCGCTCCGCCGGCTTCGGTATACAAGGGCTCAAAGCTGTTCGGCGGTCCCGTAACCTATGTCCTGGCGGGCTCGGGTCATATCGCCGGTGTCGTCAATCCGCCCGCCGCGCAGAAGTACATGCACTGGCTCAATGATGGCCATCCCGATACGTTCGATCAGTGGCTGGCCGGCGCCGAGCAACATCCAGGGTCCTGGTGGCCGCACTGGGCCAACTGGCTGCATCAGCGCTCGGGCAAGATGGTCCCCGCGCGCGATCCAGCCAAGGGCAAGATGGCGCCAATTATGGATGCGCCGGGCTCTTCCGTCCTGGTCAAGTCGTAAAATTTCATCAAAAGCAATGAATTAAAGCGCTGACCTTGGTCGGCGCTTCTTTTTTGGCGAACGCCAAATCAATCAATCAATATTGAAATTTATAGTGGATCACTCTGTTTTTTCAATATCTACAGAGATATAGATCCATGGGTATAGCTAATGACTAAGGTTAACCCATCAACCAAAAATAGCCAAAATCAATATTGATTTAAAGGCCGTTGGCACAGTTATTTCGTGCTTGAGGCGAAACGTGGTTTTCGCTCTATAAACGAAGGATTTTTTAGAGCCGCAGGATGATGGTTTCGACAATCGGGCGGCGGTCCCAGATGTTTTGGGCAGCCTTCTTGACGACACGCGCCACGACGATTTCGACTGCCTCGTCCTCATCGCGGGCTTCGGCCGGCATCCCCCTCACCGCCTTCTCGACCAGCTCGCACATTTTCTCGAGCTGATCGGAAATCGTGTCTTCATTCTCGAAGGCCAGGCCCAGACCGCGGACATCGACGATCGAGGCCAGGCGGTTCTTGGCATCCAGCGCAAAAGCGACGAAGATCATGCCGTTGTGCGAAGCGTGCCGGCGTTCACGCAACGCTTCGGACGCTTCCGGTACCAAAATGCCGCCGTCGACAAACAGACGGCCCGACGGCACTTCATCGATAATTTCGGGCAGGCCGGGCGCCAGGCGCACCATGTAGCCATTGCGCGGCGTCACCTGTTGCATGACGCCGAGTTCGGCCGCCAACGCCGCATGCTTGAGCAGATGGCGGCGTTCGC
>CBIHPL010000614.1:0-1937 GCA_966212005.1 uncultured Asticcacaulis sp. | reverse complement strand
GTCAAGGTTCAGGCCTTCGGTCTTCGGCTTGCGGCCCGATGCGTACATGATCTGATCGGTGCTGAATAATTCACCATTGTTGAGGTGTACGACGATTTCGTCGCCTTCCTTGTGCAGCTTGACCGGGTCGACCTGGCACATGACATTGATGCCGCGCAGGCGCATCTCGGCTGTCAGGTGATCACGCACCTCGCTGTCAAAACCGCGCAAAATCTTCTCGCCGCGATACATCAGCGTGACCTCGACGCCGAGCCCGTGCATGACGCCGGCGAATTCGACGGCGATATAGCCTCCACCGACGATGACCATGCGCTTGGGCAGGTGCGGCAACTTGAACATGTCGTTGGACGTCAGGGCGTGCTCGGCGACGCCTGGGCAATGCTGCGGCAGGAAGGGCCAGCCGCCAACGGCGATCAGTATCGTTTTCGCCGTCACCTCGCGATACTCGCCGGCGTGGGTGTTGAGCGCGATTGTGTGCTCGTCCTTGAAGCTGGCGTGAGCGGCGATGATTTCCGCGCCGGCGCGTGCCAGGTTCGAGCCGTAGATGCCCGACAGCCGCGTCAGTTCGGCCTCCTGGTGGTTGCGATATTTCAGCCAGTCGAAGTCACCAAGCTCGACATCCCAGCCGAACCCACGGGCATATTCTACCTGCTCCGGGACTTCCGAGGCGTAGACCATGAACTTCTTGGGAACGCAGCCGCGCAGCACACATGTGCCGCCCGGCCGGTCTTCTTCGGCGACCGCGACCTTCAGGCCCAGATTGGCGGCCAGTCGCGCGGCGCGCACGCCCCCCGACCCTGCACCGATGACAAACAGATCGTAATCGTACTCAGCCATAGACTTCGCCCTTCGCGCAGCAGCGCAGGATTTACAGTTACGGATAGATGGTCTTGACGCCGGCTTCCGTCCCCAGAAGCGCGACTTCGGCAAGATCCAGGAAGAAGCCGTGATCAACAACGCCGGTCAGCGACTTCAGGGCATTGGCCAAACCGGCCGGCTCCTCGATACGCCCGCAAGCGACGTCGAATATAAGGTTGCCGCCGTCCGTCAGGAAGGGCTTGCCGTCACGCTTGCGCATGACAGGCATCATGGCGATGTCAAACTCCTGCAGCACGTCGCCGATGCGGTTGACCGTGCCCTTATAGGCGAACGGCTCGACCTCGACCGGCAACGGAAATTTGCCAAGCGTAGCTACATGTTTTCCAGCATCGGCAATAACGACGCAGGTCTTTGCCTGTTCCCAGATCAGCTTTTCGCGCAACAGCGCACCGCCGCCGCCCTTGATCAGGGCCAGACCCTCACCGATCTCGTCGGCGCCATCGACGCAGACATCCAGTGTGCCGACGTCGTTGATGTCGTGGATGGTCAGGCCCAGGCTCTGCGCCAATTGCGTCGTCTGGACCGAGGTCGAGACCAGGGTGAGCTTTTTACCCGCCTTGACCTCGCGCGCGATCGCCTTGACAAAGTAGGCTGCCGTCGAGCCGGTGCCCAGGCCGACCTTCATGCCGTCCTTGACGTACTGGAGCGCGGCGTCTCCAACCGCTTCTTTTTGTTCGTCTGCCGTCATTTTTTGCTCGCTGCCTTTTCGGCGGATTTCGTGTCGCGGAAGGCCTTGGCCCAGCCTGGCTTGTCCGTCTGTTGCGCGCGGCCGAACGCCAGCGCATCGGCCGGCACGTCGCGCGTGATGACCGAGCCCGAGGCCGTCATGGCGCCGTCGCCGACCGTCACTGGCGCGACCAGTGCGGTGTTCGAGCCGATAAAGGCGCGTTCACCTACCACCGTCCTGTATTTGAAATAGCCGTCATAGTTACAGAAGATGGTACCCGCGCCGATATTGCTGCCGGCGCCGACGCTGCCATCCCCCAGATAAGAGAGGTGGTTGGCCTTGGCGCCCTCACCAATCGTGACGTTCTTGACCTCGACGAAGTTGCCGATAT
>CBIHPL010000613.1:0-1945 GCA_966212005.1 uncultured Asticcacaulis sp. | reverse complement strand
TTGTTTGCCCGTATAAAGATGCCACACAAAGCGGCGTGCTGATGACTGCCTTTGTCAGCCCGAATGTCTGGGGCGTGGCGTTTGTCGGCGTTCAAGGCGTCGCGGTCGCGGTTCTTGCCATTGCTCAGATCGCAGGCCTCAGGCAGGCGCGACGGATCGCCTGACATTGACAGGCCGCATGCCCCGGCTTAAGCCTTGGCGCATGACCGTTATGACGATCCGTATCCAACACCAGCAAATCCGCCGACTTCCGGCGAGGGTGCGCGTGGCTGGCTGAACGATCGCTTCAACCGCTTTTGCAACCCCGCCCGGCTGGCGGGGTTTTTCTTTTGCCGCCCGGGTTATCCCATGGAGACCCTTATGACCTTCACCACCGACGCCGAAATCGATCATATCGCCTCAGGCGTCCTCGACAGAAGCCTGCCCAAGGCGGAATGGACACACGCCGCGCATTTCGCCCTGGCCCTGTGGCTGCTGCGCCATCGCGGCAATGTACCAGCAATCCTTCCAGGGGTTATTCGCACCTATAATGAAGCCACGGGCGGAGAAAACACTGATACCGCCGGCTATCATGAAACGATTACCCAGGCATCATTGCGCGCCGCCAACACCTTTTTGGCCGGCTTTGCGCCGGACCATCCCTTGTTCGATATCGCCAACCGGCTTATGGCGTCGCGCCTGGGTCGCCCGGACTGGCTGCTGCTTCATTGGACAAGAGAGCGGTTGTTTACGCCTCAGGCCCGCCGGGAATGGGTAGAACCCGACCTGAAGGCGCTCGATTTTTAGGCGGCAGCGGATACAGGCGCTTCCGGCGCCCGGGCCAGGGTGAAGCAGAAGCGCGCGCCGTGGTCCGGGGCGGGCTCAATCCATATTTCACCGCCATGGCGCTCGACGATCTTGCGGCAGATGGTCAGCCCCAACCCCGTGCCATTGTACTTATCCCAGGTGTGCAGGCGGCGAAAGGGCTCGAAAACCTGCCTGGCGTATTCGGGCTCGATGCCGATACCGTTGTCGGTCACGCAGATGCGCCAGCGACCGCCAGCCGCCTCCGCAGACACGGTTATCAATGGCGACCGTCCCTCAGCCTGATAGGTCATGGCGTTGCCTATCAAGTTTTCGAAAAGCCTTTGCAATTGAACGGGATTTCCCGCTACTTTCGGCAAATCATCGGCCTTGATGACGGCGTCCGTCTCTGCGATCCGCTGGCCCAGATTGGCGCGTACATGGTTCATCAACGTGGCCAGGTCGACGGTGCTGTCCTCGAACGGCTCGTGTTTCAGCCTGGAGTAGCGCAGCAGGTCCTGGACCATCAGGTGCATCCGGTTGGCCGAGGTGGAGATGACGCCAAGATAACGCCGGCCCTTTTCGTCGAGGCGGTCCCTGTAGTCCTCGGCCACGAGCTGGCTGTAGATATTGACCATGCGCACCGGCTCCTGCATGTCGTGTGACGCGACATAGGCAAAGCGTTCCAGTTCGGTGTTGGATTCCATCAGTTGCTTCAGCAGGCGTTCGCGGTTTTCGTCGGCGACGCGGGCGCGTTCGATCTCGCGCATGATGAAGTGCTGGACGACCCAGAAGCTCAAGGCCCCAGCCAGCAGGACCCACACCAGGGTCACCGCGACGAAGCTGACCACCCGTTCGTGCCGATAGGCATCGGCACGGGCCGTTTCCGCCTCCAGCGAACGGCGCGTCGCCGCGACCATGCGATCGATATCCCCCTGGAAGCTTATGCGTTCGGGCCGGTCGGCAACGCCGATGGCTTCGGCTGCGGCGGCCCCTTGCGTGACGGCCGCCAGGCTTAGCGCACGCCGGGTTTCGACAAAGCGGCGGGCGCGGCCTTCCAGCCGGTCGAGCCCGACCTCGTCGCTGGCCGTTCCCTTCTCACGCCATTGCAGCAGTACGGCGTCGATTTCATCGAGGTTGCGGTCAAGCCGCGCGGCAAACA
>CBIHPL010000612.1:0-1962 GCA_966212005.1 uncultured Asticcacaulis sp. | reverse complement strand
AGAGGCGCGTCGCCTTGCAGATTGACATAAAGATCAGCGGTTTCACCCAGGTTGTTCAGCGCATCGGCCAGGCGTTCGGTGCCGTTGGCGCAGCTTTCCGCCGTCATCACCACCTTGGCGCCGAAGGCTTCGGCGGCATCGCGGATACGGTCGTCATCGGTAGCAACGTAGACCGAAGCGACGTCCTTGACTGCCATGGCGGCTTCCCAGGAACGCTGGATCAGCGACTTCGGCACGCCGTCCTTGCCAGTCAGGACGACCAAGGGCTTGCCGGGATAGCGGCTCGAGGCATAGCGCGCGGGGATGATGATGATGGTCTTCATAAGCATTTTAGGAAAGTGGATGCCGCTTTTCCGTTAAGAAATGCGACAAGCTAAAACTATAGAGCGTTTCGCAGATGTGCAAACACTCTGGCGAAACGCTCTATTGCACTCCGGCGCGCAGGCAGTCGTGGATATGGATCAGGCCGACGGGCGCGTCGCCTTCGACCACGAACAGGCAGGTGATCTTGCGCGCGTTCATAATCCCAAGCGCTTCGGCGGCCAGGGCATCCGGCGCTATGGTTTGCGGCCCCTTGTGCATGACATCGGCCGCCGTTTTTTCCATCAGGCCCGTCATGTTGCGGCGCAGGTCGCCGTCGGTGATAATGCCGGTAAGCCCACCCTTCGCATCGGTAATGCCGACGACGCCGAAGCTCTTGGCCGTCATAACCAGCAGCGCTTCGCTCATCGGCGTCTGTTCGCCCGCCAGCGGCAGGCTGTCGCCGGCGTGCATCAAGGCGCTGACCAGGAGCAGTTGCGCGCCCAGCTTGCCGCCAGGATGAAAAACCTTGAAATCGAGCGGCTGGAAGCCGCGCTGTTCCATGACGGCGACGGCCAGGGCGTCGCCGAGCGCCAGCGTCATGGTCGTCGAGGTCGTCGGCGCCATGCCGATCGAGCAGGCTTCGGGCGCATTCGGCAGGGTCAGGGCGACATCGGCGGCCTTGAGCAGGGTCGAATCCGGGCGGGACGCCACGCCGATCAGCGGAATCTTGAAGCGGCGTGTATGGGCGATGATGTCGCTGAGTTCGGACGTTTCGCCGGAATTGCTGAGCACAATGCAGACGTCATCGGACGTGATCATGCCAAGGTCGCCATGGCTGGCTTCGGCCGGGTGAACGAAATAGGCCGGCGTGCCGGTCGACGCCAGGGTTGCGGCGATCTTGCGGGCAATGTGACCGGATTTGCCCATGCCGGACAGGATGACGCGGCCTTTTGACGCCAGGATGAGGTCGACGGCATCGACGAAGCTGTCGGGCAGACCTTGCGCAAAGGCCAGCAGGGCGTCGCCTTCGGTGCGCAGGACGCGCGCGCCGGTGGCCAGGATGTCGGCGGGGGTCGGGGCGGATTTCGGCAGCAAACTCATGGCGCACATATGATCGGGTATGACGGTCTTAGCAAGGGCCTGACGCCAATGCCGTCGCATTTGCCGTTTGTGTCAAATTTTTGCACCCCAGAGAAGCATCCAGAGGGGCACGCCGGAGAATCGGTCCGGACAGCGAGGGCATTTTATCGGCGATCACCATTCGTCTTTACTGTCCCGCACCTTGAGGGAAGCCACTCGCCCACCGGCTTTTTATGTCGGTGGGGTTTGGCGACAGGCGCCATATCTGCCCGGAAAAGGCGCGGGACGTCATCGTTTCGGGCGCCGTTCACACTGGATGTCAGTGACGGCCAGAGGGTCCTGCATAAGATTTTGTCCGGCGTCCCGGGCGCGGAATAATATATTTACTTTCAATACATTATAATTTCTCGCCGCGTGTGATGGCGGCCTGTCGGAAATGCCGGAAATGCGAATTGACGCAACTCTGGCGGCCATACACACATCATGTTGTGGCCACATTGTGGGATTAAGACCGGATGTGGGTCGGATTGCCGTGAAATAAGGAAATCGACACTTGCGTCGAAAACGTTTGCGATGTAG
>CBIHPL010000611.1:0-1970 GCA_966212005.1 uncultured Asticcacaulis sp. | reverse complement strand
ACGGAATACGATTCATAAGCGAAGCTGTTCATGAAGCGGCAGATAACAGGTCGGGGCGGGGAATTCAAGAGGGGAGGCGCAGCCGGCGCTCATCGAGGGGAGTATATCCATTCCACCGTGTCCGCCTGGCCACCCGCGACGGCCTTGATCGTGTTGCGTCCGGGGCTGAGCCGGACATCCCATGCCGCGACATGGTCTTCGACCTTCGAAGCCTCCTGCTGCACGCCATTGACGTACAGGATCACTTGCGGCTGGTTGGTATAGACCTTGACGGTCGCATCCGCCGCCTGGCGCGGGGTGTGGCGTTTCGACGTGATATGGACCATGGGCTTGGTGGTCCAGTTGGCCTGGTACCAGTAGTAGGCGTCCTTCTTCGTCTTGCGGTCGTAGGTAATGAGCCCCTTGTCGTTGACGCCCGCCCGGTCGCCTTCGTCGCGTCCGGCGGAGGGGAAATCGAAGCCGACCCAGATGAACTTGGCCCAAAGCCATGGGCGCGCCCGCAACTGCCGCCACGCCGCTTCGTGGTACAGCGCCTGGTACTGCTCCGGGTGCCAGCGCCCCGCTGGCTTCGGGCGCGCCGGCGGGTCGTCCTGATGATGGATGCTGGCGCCGGCGCCGTATTCGCTGACGGCCTCTGGCGTCGCCGGGCGGGTCTTGTGGTTTGTGTCCAGCCATGGCCCGAGATCGCTGAATTCGCCGTCGTACCAGCCGTAATAGACGTTGGAGGCGATCAGGTCGCTATGCATCGCCTGCGGGCCATCGATCGGCGCGCAGCAATTGGCATAGGCCGTGGGACGGGTTGCGTCTTCCGCGTGCGCCAGCGTCTGAAGCGCCGACAGGACTTTCGCGCTGTCGGCGTCGACCTTGTATATCTCGTTGCCCAGTCCCCAGACCAGGACGGACGGATGGTTGTGGTTCTGGCGGATAAGTTCGCGAAGCTGCTGCGAGGCGTTGGCGACGAAGGCATCGGAGCCGTTTATTTCCGACACCGTCGGCGCTTCGGTCCAGAGCAGCAGGCCCTTGCGGTCCGCGACGTCATAGATGTGCGGACCGTGCTGGTAATGCGCCAGGCGCAGGCCGGTGGCGCCCATCTCCTCGAACAGGCGGACGTCTTCCTCGACCTCGGCGTCCGAGACGGCCACCGTTTTGCCGGGTCGCATCGCCAGGTGGATATTCGGTCCATGGACGCTGTAGGGCTTTCCGTTCAGAAGGAGCCCCTGGTCGGGATCGATGCGGATGTCGCGCAGGCCCACGGGAATATCGATGCGGTCATATGGGCCAGCCTTGCCGGATGGGGCGGCCAGTTCGATCCGGGCAGCGTAAAGGTAAGGGTCGGCTACGCCCAGCCACAGCCTGGGCCGATCGATCGTGCCGGACAGGGTAACTGGGACCGTCGCTCCGGCAGCGAGCTTGACCGCCTCGCGGAGCGTCAGGACCGGCTTGCCGCCGGCATCGTGCAATTGCACCACGACGTCCGTGGACACTTCGTGGTCCGATCCGTTGCTGACGCGGGCGGTGACATCGACGATGGCGCTTTGTTCGGTCACGTCGCGCGGCGTGACGTATACGCCCGGACCGCCGTAGTCCAGCATGTCGAAATGGACGTCGCGCGTCGTGATCAGCCGCACCGGGCGATAGATGCCGCCGAAATGCGTGAAGTCGCCGCCGAGCGGCGCCACATGATCGCGCCGGCTGGTATCGAGCCGGACCGACAGCGTGTTCGCGCCCGCCTTAAGGTGCTGCGTCAGGTCGAACCGGAAGCGCGCATAGCCGCCTTCATGCAGGCCCACGCGTTGCCCGTTCACCCACAATTCGGTCGCCAGGAACGCGCCGTCGAACTCGATGAAGGTGCGCGTGCCGGGGCTGATCTTGTGGGTGACGATTTTGCGGTACCAGGCCGGGCCACGGTAATACCGGGCCTTGTCCATGCCCTCGCCGTCGCCATTGAAGGTGTGGGGCAGGGAGATGCG
>CBIHPL010000610.1:0-1973 GCA_966212005.1 uncultured Asticcacaulis sp. | reverse complement strand
ATTCAGCTGCATCCGCTGTCGGCCTTCCGCGCCATGAACAAGGCGGCCGAGAATGTCTACACGGCCATCCGCCGCGACGGCCACCAGAAGGCCGTGCTCGACACCATGCAGACGCGCGAAGAGCTTTACGACCGTATCGGCTACTGGGACTTCGAGCACAGGCTCGACACCCTGTTCAGCGGGCAAAAATAAGAAACAAAATGACCAGAGGAAACAAACATGGATACGGCAGGAGACCCCACAACGGGCTTTAAGCCCAAGAAATCCGTAGCCCTTTCCGGAACGGTCGCGGGCAATACGGCGCTGTGCACCGTCGGGCGGACGGGCAATGACCTGGCCTATCGCGGCTATGACATCCTGGATCTCGCCAACACGTCAGAGTTCGAGGAGATCGCCCATCTGCTGGTCCACGGCATATTGCCGAACCGGGCGGAACTGACGGCCTATAAAGCGAAACTGAAGGCGCTGCGCGGCCTGCCTGCCGCCGTCATGTCGGCGCTCGAAAGCTTGCCGGCCTCTGCCCATCCCATGGACGTCATGCGCACCGGCGTGTCGATCATGGGCTGCGTCCTGCCGGAAAAGGACGATCACAATACCGCCAATGCCCGGGATATCGCCGACCGGCTGATGGCCAGCCTGGGGTCGATGCTGCTCTACTGGTTCCACTTCAGTCACCACGGCCGGCGTATTGAGGTCGAAACCGACGACGACACGATTGGCGGGCACTTCCTGCATCTGCTGCATGGCGAACATCCGCGCCCGTCGTGGGTGAGGGCGATGCACACCTCGCTGATCCTCTATGCCGAGCATGAGTTCAATGCCTCGACCTTTGCGGCGAGGGTGATCGCCGGCACGGGATCGGACGTCTATTCATGCGTTGCGGGCGCCATCGGTGCACTTCGCGGCCCCAAGCACGGCGGCGCCAATGAGGTCGCCCACGACATCCAGAAGCGTTACGACACGCCCGACGAAGCCGAGGCCGATATCCGCGAAAGGGTGGCGCGCAAGGAGGTCGTGATCGGCTTCGGCCACCCGGTTTATACGACCGGCGATCCGCGCAACAAGGTTATCAAGGAGGTGGCGAGGTCCTTGAGTCAGGAGGCCGGCAGCATGAGGATGTTCGATATCGCCGACCGGCTCGAGACGGTGATGTGGGGCATCAAATCGATGTTTCCCAACCTCGACTGGTTCAGCGCTGTCAGCTACCACATGATGGGCGTTCCGACGGCAATGTTCACGCCATTGTTCGTAATTTCCAGAACTTCGGGATGGTCGGCGCATATCATCGAACAGCGTCAGGACGGCAAGATCATCCGCCCCAATGCCAACTATACCGGCCCGGAAAACGTGCCGTTCGTGCCGCTCGACCAGCGGCCATAAAGGATCTCCATGTCTGCCCATATCTCCAATGTCCGCCCCGAACCCGACAGCGTGCTGGTCGATATCGCCGACTATGTCCTGAACTATGAGGTCAAGTCCGACCTCGCCTATACGACGGCGCGCAATTGCCTGATCGACACCATCGGCTGCGGGCTCGAAGCGCTCGAATACCCGGCCTGCACCAAGCATCTGGGGCCTGTCGTTCCCGGCACCGTGGTGCCCAATGGCGCCAAGGTCTTCGGTACCCAGTTCCAGCTCGATCCCGTCAAGGCAGCCTTCGATATCGGCGCCATGATCCGCTGGCTCGACTTCAACGATACCTGGCTGGCGGCGGAGTGGGGGCATCCGTCGGATAATCTCGGCGGCATTCTGGCGGTCGCCGACTGGCTGAGCCGCAACGCCGTGGCCGCCGGCAAAAAGCCCCTGACCATGCGCGACGTCCTGACCGCCATGGTCAAGGCCCACGAGATCCAGGGCTGCATCGCGCTGGAAAACAGCTTCAACAAGGTCGGGCTTGATCACGTCATCCTGGTCAAGGTCGCTTCGACTGCCGTGGTCGCGCAGATGCTGGGCCTGGCGCGCATCAGCGGCCG
>CBIHPL010000609.1:0-1978 GCA_966212005.1 uncultured Asticcacaulis sp. | reverse complement strand
CGGGGTGCATGACGTAGGCCCTCTCACCGGCTGCTTTCACCACCGGTTAACGCCCTCCGCCATGAAGATACAGTCACGATTGCGCGTTCGACTGCAAGAAAGGTGTAAGGAGGCGAAAAGCCCCCCTACGCCACCCGCAACAACCGCGCGGCCGGGCCATTGTCCTGCCAGCGCAGGGCCGGCACAGCGTCCAGCATCGGCCGCAGTTGCGCCAATGACGCCGGCTTGACCATATAACCCGCGGCGCCGAGCTTGCGCGCCTGTTCCTGATCGCTGTCCAGCGTCGAGCCTGTGCACATCACCACCGCCATGTCGGCAAAGTCACCTTCGCGACGCAGGGCCTCAAGCGTCTCGAAACCGTCCATCCCGGGCATGTTGATATCAAGCAGGATCAGGTCGTAGCGTTCACCTCCGACGCGCGCCTTACGCAAAATGTCGAGCGCCTCCTTGCCGCTGCGGGCGACGTTCAGGTCGAATTCGGCCTTGTCGCGGTCGCGCAGCAGGATACGCGTCAATTCAATATCGGCTTCGCGGTCGTCGACCAGCAGGACACGCGCCAGCGCACCGGTCTCTCCAACGGACCTGGCGTCATCGACCGGCGCCGTGTCGGCCCGGCGCGGCTCATCCGCCGCCTTGGGCAGGGTGAAATGGAAGGTCGCGCCCTTGCCTTCGACGGAGTCACACCAGATGCGGCCGCCGTGCATCGCGACGATCTTGGCGCAGATGGCCAGCCCAAGCCCGGCACCGTCCTCGTTGAGCCTGAGGCGTTTGAAGGGCAGGAAGATGCGCTGAAGGTCGCTCTCCGCAATGCCGGGGCCGTTGTCCGACACGGTAAAATGCCACTGGGCGCCGTCATCCTTGGCGGCGATGCGGATCAGGGCCGGTCCATTGCAGTGTTTAATGGCGTTGGCGATCAGGTTCTGGAAGACCTGGAGCAACTGCGCCGCATTGGCATCGACCTCCGGCAGGGCGCTCGCCTCGATCACGGCGCCCGACGAGGTGATGAGTTGGCGCAAACTGTCCTGGGCGCCCGCCAGGGCATCGCCGGCATCCGATGTCGCCTTGACTGCGCGCGATGGGTCGTGCAGCCGCGTATAGGCATATACGGTCTCGACCAGCATCCCCATACGGTCGGCCGCTTTGCGGATAAAGTCGAAGTAGAGCGGCTGGCTGTCGTCGTCGCTCCCTTCGGCGATCAGGTCCGAGAAGGCGCGCACGGTACGCACAGGCTCCTTAAGGTCATGGGCCAGGGCGTGGGTGAAGACCTCAAGCGACTCGTGCTGCTGCTTGATACGCACAGCCTGAACCTCGAGCGTCTCGACCTTCTGGCGCAGTTCCTCGATCAGCCGGACATTTTCGAGCGCGACCGACGTCGTGTTGGCCAGCGCCTGCAGCACAGCCAACTGGTCTTCGGTAGGGGTATAGTTGTCCGCCCAGTAATTGCCGATTGCGCCCACGGGAGCGTCGGTCCGGATCGGCACCATGGCCAGCGACTTTACGAAGGTCGGGCGATAGGCATCGGCCGGCACGCGCGGATCGTCGTAGATGTCCTCGATGACCGCCGGCGTCCTGTTCATCATCACCCAGCCGGAGACACACATCTCCATGGGGAAGCGCTTGCCCTTCCACAGGGGCTCGATGGCATTCTCGTCGGCATAATAGCATTGCTCGCCGTCACGCAGCACAAAGGTCGCGCCGTCGGCCCCCGTCAGTTCGCGGGCGGCGTCGCGTGTTATTCGCGTTATAGTGGCGACATCGCGAGCCCGGGACAGGTCCTGGACAACGTCGACGAGACGCTGCATCGCTTCAAAGCGCGTCGGAAAGCGTTGTTTGTCTTCACTCACAGCTGTGACATGGCCGGACGTGCTCTTGGTCATACCTGGGGTTCCCAACCAGCCGCTGAGGAACGCCAGCAGCCCGCCGGACCTTACTATGGATTGAGTTGACGAAAATCTAATAACAATTGCGTGCCTTAAAG
>CBIHPL010000608.1:0-2001 GCA_966212005.1 uncultured Asticcacaulis sp. | reverse complement strand
TCGGCGGTAAGGCTCCCGTCCGCCCGGCCATCGACCGCGACATGGCGGATGGCTTCAACGGGTGAAATTTCCAGCCATACCGGCCGGAATATGCCGCCGAATACCCAGTAGTCGGCGTAGCGCTCGGCGATATTGGTGTCGCGATTGCCGGATTCCTTCGCGACATCGACTTCCAGCAGGTTGTCTTCGCCCAGCTTCAGCTTGTCCGTTATGTCGTAAGAGAAGCGATAGAAGGCCCCCTGGTGTGTCGGCCCGGCCAACTGGCCGTTTATCCTGACGGTTGCATCGGTCATGACGCCTTCGAAAACCAGCCGGACACGCTTGCCTTTCCAGTCGGCTGACGGAGAGAAACGCCGCCGGTAAAGCCCGTGTTCGTCGTTGCGTGTTACGCGCTGGTCGCCGTAGCCATATGTGCCGAAGCCGTGCTGTTCCCAGTTGGACGGGACGGGAATGGTCGCTGCCTCGCCCGCCCGCCTGCCGCCCGTGACGGAAAATTCCCATGCGACGGCGTCCCTGGGCCCATGCCCGGACAGATAGACGCGCTCGGTTTCCGGTGCGGCGGACCATGCCGGCGCGCACAAAAAAAGAAGCGAAAGACAGGCGAATGTCGTGCGTACGAGCTTTTTGAACATGTCACTCCCGTTTTGCATTATCGACCGGCGTGGCCCGCCGCATTATTCGGCGCCAAGGTATAGACGTAATTGTATGATGATAGAAAGGGGCCTGGATGACACTCTGCACACAGTGATGGACAAGCGTGGCAAAACACGAAATGATTACATTGATTTTCCAAAGACCGGAAACCGCCTTTGCCTGCTCGTAAACCGACCATCGATGACGTCGCTGCCCTTAGCGGCGTTGGCCGCGCCACTGTTTCGCGCGTCCTCAACGGCGGGCCCAATGTCCGCGACGAAGTCCGTGCGCGCGTCTTCGAGGCGGTCGAAAAGCTGCAGTACAAGGTCAATATGCAGGCGCGCTTCCTGGCCGGCGGCCGGACGCAGGTGCTGGGCCTGATCTATGCTTCCGACCTCGATAGCGAGCCGAACTCCTTCTACCATTCGGGGCTTGAACTGGGGGCCCTGCGCGCCTGCACCGACATGGGCTTTCAGCTGGTGATGCATACGGTCAACCAGCATTCGCTGACGCGCGCGACGCGCATCATCGAATTCGTCGATCAGAGCCGCTGTGACGGCCTGATCCTGACTCCGCCATTCTCCGACGATACGGACCTCCTGCAGCAGCTGCGCGGGCGCAATATGGCGGTTGTGTGCATCTCACCGGGTGAGGCGGCGCAGAAGCTGGCTTCGGGCGTAGGCATTGACGATGAGGTCGCGGCCTACGAACTGACGCGGCATCTGCTGGGACTGGGGCATCGCCGATTCGGCTTCCTCAAGGGATTGCAGGGGCACCTGTCGGCCGAGCAGCGTTATTCGGGCTTTCTGCGCGCCCTGTCCCAGGCCGGCATAGGCGAAGACGCCATCGTTGCGGCGCGCGGCAATTTCACGTTCAAATCCGGTATCGAGCTGACTCCGGGGCTTCTCAAGGACGGGCACGGCATTACAGCCCTTGTCTGCGCCAATGACGACATGGCCGTCGGCGCGCTCTTCAGCATCCATAAAATGGGCCTGAATGTGCCAAAGGATCTTTCGGTTGTGGGATTCGACGATACGCCGGTGTCCGAAATCATCTGGCCGCCGCTGACGACCGTGCACCAGCCATTGAAAATCATGGGCTATCGCGCCGTCGAAATGATCGTCGAACGCGTCAAGGCGGGCGGCGCGCCGCAGCTGCCGCGTTTCGAGGCGATCGCGCACAGGGTGGTTATTCGCGAGTCTGCGGCCTCCACCCATCCGGCTCACGCATAGTTTATGGAAGCGCTTCCAATGTTAACCCTGCGCATTTGATGTGTGCAGGCGTCTATCCGGTGTGAGTCGCGTTGATGCGGCCCGGTTAGCCGTAAAAACCCCTGTTCTTTACCAGAAATCAAGCGGTTTTCCAGTG
>CBIHPL010000607.1:0-2004 GCA_966212005.1 uncultured Asticcacaulis sp. | reverse complement strand
CCGGCCGGCATCGGGATGTTAACCGGTAGGCCGTAGAGTGGAGGGGATGACAAAGCTCTCCCTGAATGACTTCCTGACTGGCCTGGCCGTATCGCCCTTGTCGCGATTGATGAATGTCCAGGAGCAGACCTTCTGGCCGACCTACTTGTCGGCCTTGGTCCTGGCCGCGGGCGTCTACATGGTGACACGCCGGCGGAGTTCCTTGCGCGGGCTGCTGCGCTATCTGGGGCCGCGAAAACTTTTCCGGACAGCGAGCACCTGGCTGGATTTCAAGATGTACGTTTTCAGCAGCCTGTATCTGGTCATCCAGGCCGCGACCGTTTTTGCCGGCATGGGGAGCTTGTCCGCCGGTCTCTTGCATCTGCTTGAGCGCGTCCTGGGGCCTGCCGCAGCGGATGAGCCCTTGCCTCAATGGGCCAATATCGTGGTGCCGATCATGCTCTACATGGCGATGGAGCTTGGCTATTGGGTTGCGCACTGGCTGATGCACCGCATTCCCTGGCTGTGGGAGTTTCACAAGGTTCACCACAGCGCCGAGGTCATGACCCCTCTGACCGAGTGGCGTCAACATCCGGTGGAATTCTTCCTGGTGCCCCTTGGGATCGGCGTTGCGACGGCACTCGTAATGGCGCCGATGCAGTGGCTTCTGGGGCGGCACATGACGCTGGGCAGCCTGTGGAGCCCCGGACTTATTCTTTTGATTTTTTCGATGACGATCGTTCATCTGCGTCACAGCCACGTAAAGCTGAACGCGCCGGGCTGGCTGGGCTATATCATCCAGTCGCCGCAGCATCACCATATCCATCATTCAACCGATCCCGCGCACTTCGACCGGAATTTTGGATTCTGTCTGTCCGTCTGGGATTGGGTGTTCGGCACCCTGGCCTTGCCTTCCAAATCGAACCGGATTGTCTTTGGCCTGTACGATGAAACGGGCGCCAGGGACGAACTGGCGACGTCGTCCAGCCTGCGCAGGCATCTCTGGCTTCCCATCGTGCGGGCATCCCGGTGGCTTCGGCCTAATCGCCCCGGCCAGACCTCGCACATGCCGGCGGAATAACCTACAGGCCCGCCCTTAACTGCCGGACGATGATCTGATCCAGCATTTGCAGGAACTTCGACCGGTCGGCATTGGCAAAAGGCGGTGGTCCGCCGGTGATTTCGCCCGTTGAGCGGATATGTTCCATAATCGACCGCTGCGCGAGGGCGGCGCCAATCGAGTCGGGCGTAAAGGCGCGGCCATTGGGCGCCAGGGCATGCGCTTTCTTCTCAAGCACGCGTCCGGCCAGCGGAATGTCGTTGGTGATGACGACATCGCCGGCCACGACCTGCTCGACGATCCAGTCGTCGGCGACATCGGGGCCCGCGTCGACGATCATCCGTGAGATCAGCCCGGACTTCGGAATCTGGATAAAGCTGTTCGACACGACGACGGTCTTGAGCTTGTAGCGCTCGGCGACCTTGTAGGTCTCGTCCTTTACCGGGCAGGCATCGGCATCGATGTAGACCGTAATCATGCCGCCTTCGCTTCACGTTTTTCGCGTTGACGCATCAGCAGGAAGATAATCAGGCAGGCGATGAAGCGGCTGACGATGGCGGCGGCGAACGACCACGGATTGAAGATACCTGGGATCGACCGGCTGGCGATGGCCAGGAAGACCGCGGCATCGACCGGCGCGCTGATGGCGGTCGAGATGAACACGCGGCGAGACAGGGGGATTTTCAGGAAGGTGAACAGCGCCCAGTCGATCAGTTCGCTGATCAGGAAGGCGCAGGTCGAGGCGAAGGCGACCGTCGGGTCCGATGTCAGGTAGGACAGGATCAGGCCGAAGCCGAGGAAGATGAAGATATAGTGGCCGACTTCGCGCTGGGCGAAGTCGCGTACGACCAAGGTCAGGCCGGTCACGACGGTCAGCGGATGCCAGTCGCCGCCGGTCGGCAGGGGCACGGTCTGGATCTTGTCGAAGCCCCAGTTCACGAACGGAATGCAGGCGAGATAAAGAT
>CBIHPL010000606.1:0-2012 GCA_966212005.1 uncultured Asticcacaulis sp. | reverse complement strand
GGCCGGGGTCAGTTCCAGCTTGGCGCCCAGCAGGACCAGCATCTTGCGGCGTTCGATCGACATCGATTCCGGCATGACCAGGATGATGTTATACCCCTTGGCCGCGGCGACGAAGGCCAGGGCGATGCCCGTATTGCCCGAGGTCGGCTCAATGATCGTGCCACCCGGCTTCAGCTTGCCCGATGCTTCCAGCGCCTCGATCATCGAAATGCCGATACGGTCCTTGACCGAGGCCATCGGGTTGAAGAATTCGAGCTTGGCCAGGACGGTGCCCTTGGCATTATACTCGGCCGACAGGCGCGGCAGGCGAACCAGCGGCGTATCGCCCATGGTGTCGAGGATCGAATCGAAAACCCGGCCGCGCCCCTTGCGGGCAAAGCGGCTTGCGGTTGCGGACGGCTTCAGGTCGTCGGAAGAGGCCATTGGGCGTGCTCCTTGCAGGAAACGTTAAAATAGTGAACAGGCAGATGCCTTACGCGACAAGGGAAAGCGTGCGCCCGTGCGCTTTTGTTAATCCCTCGTTAAGAACATTTTAAGAGATATTATCGCGTCTTAACTTTCCGGTTAAGCCAAATCACCTCACATCTTGTGTGAGACAAACTAATCTTACCGCCCTGTCAAGGTGCGCGCCCGCTGAAAAGGCCCTCGAAAAGGCCTGAAGAGAAGGTATGACGATGAGCATGGATGATCTGTCGCCGGTATTGAACACCGTCGCGCCCGTCGAGGGCCTGGAGTCGCCGGCCGCCGAAGCAGCGGCCGAAGCGGAAGACGAGGCGTCCGAAAGTCAGGGCCTGGCCGGACGCCACGAACTGGCCACCCAGATGGTGGCCAAGCTGTGCCACGACTTCATCTCGCCCGCCGGCGCCATCATGTCGGGTCTTGACCTGCTTGAAGATCCCTCGGCCCAGGACATGAAGCAGGAAGCGCTGAACCTGATTTCGACCTCCGCCAAGAAGCTCGTGGCCCTGGTCTACTTCGCCCGCGTCGCCTTCGGCGCGGCCAATACGGCCGAAGCCTTCAATGCCGCCCAGCTCAACAAGATCCTGAACGACATGTACGCGTCCCTGCGCGCCGAACTGGATTTCCGCATCGAGCCGAATATCGTCTTTGAGAAACCTGCGGCCCGGGCCCTGCTGAACCTCGGCCTGCTGGCCGGCAATTCACTGCCCATGGGCGGGAAGATGCGGCTGGAAGCCGTCACGGAAGACGGCCAGCTGATCATCACCGCCGAGGCGCGCGGCCCGCGCACGCGCCTCAAGCCCGAAGCGGTCGAAGCCCTGAGCGGCAAACAACTGAGCGATGGCCTGGCCGGCCAATGGATCCAGCCGCACTGGCTGTACAGCGTCGTCACCGAAGCGGGCGGCGAGATCAGCTGGACCGCCGACACCGACATTCTGATCCTGACGGTGAAGCTCCCGGCCTGATCCCCTGGCCTATGCGTGTTCCGTCTGCCGGACAGGCTCGTCGCTGCCCTTGCGCACCGTTTCGACCGATAGCGAACCTTCCGGCAAGGGCATGAGAAGCGTCTCTTCGGGCTTGCTGAGATACAGCCAGTCCATCCATGACTCCGGCCTGAGCACCACGATCTGGCGATTGTGGTAAGGCTTTATGTCCGCTCCGGGCTCCGTCGTCAGCATGGTGAAGCTGGGCGGCTTATTGCCTTCGCCCGCCCGCCAAAGCCCGGCGATACACAGAAAGGGGGCATCGTTCAGCGTAAAGCGATGCTTCGCCTTGGGGTACTTCGTGCCGGTGAACTCGAAAAACGCCGAGGCAGGGATCAGACATCTTTGGCTGTTTTCAAAATGCCGGCCTTCGGAACGAAAGTTGAATACCGGCCCGCCCCTGCCCTTTGGTGGAAATCCAAACGTCATCTGCGCCAGCTCTACGCCATTGCCCGCCTGGCGCATGACAGGTCCCATCGACCCGATACGGATATCGTCGGCTTGCGGCAGGTCGTCCGCGGACTGATGTGACGGCGTTCCGATATCCAGGTCATGCAGGGCCTTGGTATA
>CBIHPL010000605.1:0-2016 GCA_966212005.1 uncultured Asticcacaulis sp. | reverse complement strand
CTGAAGAGACAAAAGAAAACGCCTGCCGTCCTCTCGCGGCAGGCGTTTTTGCATCTGGTGCCTTCGGATGTGCGGCGGGGCAATTGCGGTACGGCCTTTTGGCCCTAAGGCTGACGCGGAGCGAAGCCGGCGGTAGTGGCCGACCGATTGAATTTTGACATCTGCCGGAGCTAGCCTGCGGCCATAACCTGAACCAAGCTAAAGGTTAAAATGGCAGCTTCGAACAAAATGACCGCCGATTTCAGCGATAAACCGATGACTGAAAAACTGGCTGGCAACGTCATCGATCTGGTTGAGGCGCTTGGACCAAGCCACCGTGAACGCAAAGCGCAACTGTCGTTTGGGGTGAAACGGAAGTTCATCTGGATGTGGATCTATGGGCGTACACCCGACGGCACACTATACCTGACCGTCACACTCGACAAAGAATTGCGAGGGCCGCACTTTCACTACGTCAAAGAAGTGAGTTCCCGTCGCTGGAACCATCATGTAGTGGTAAAGTCGTCCGAGCAAATCGAAAGCGCCTGGTTCAAAAGCTTGCTTGAGGATGGCTATGCGTTTTCATCTAAATAATGGAAAGGTCAAAAGGTCCCGACACCGCAAAGCGTGTGAAGCCGGTTCCATTTTCCATTAGACTAATTTCAGTATCTTCCGCTTTCACAGACCGTTTTTCTAAACGGAAACTTTCGGAATGCCATTTCCGCATTTGGCGCTTGCCGTAAGAGCGAAATTGCCGCGCAACGGAAGGACGTGGCGGACCTGAGCCATTGGCACAGTCTACGCGCGGACTGCCGTCAGATAGATGCGCCGCACATCGCTTTCCTGCGGCAGCGGATAGCGTATGTCGCAGCGGATGTCTGAAAACCCGTTCGCTGCAACGAGACCGCGCAAATCGTCGCCCGGCATGGCGCTCCAGAATACACGGTCGGTAATGCCCATCGGATCGTCGATCCAGCCTTCGCCATTTCCTTCCTTGGCGACGAGCAGCAATCGCCCGCCTTTGCGCAGGGTCCGGGCAAATTCCCTGATCACGCCGCGGAGCCGTGAGACCGGCAGGTAATGGAGCGCGTAATAGGCGACAATGCCGTCGAAGGAAGCGCCGGCAAACGTCATTTCGGCCATATCCATGACGTCGAACCGGAGCGCGGGTTCTTCAGCCCGGGCAAGCGTTATGCAAGTCGGCGAAATATCGATGCCTGTGACCTTGAGCCCGGCATTGGTCAGCAGACGCGCCATGTGTCCGCAAGGGCCGCAACCGGCGTCAAGGACCTGCCCGCCCGAAGGCAGGCTGACGGCGAAATTGCTTACTATATTCAGATCGTACGGCTTTTCGTCGAATTCGTCGCGGAACAGTTCGAGATAACGCGGCGCCACAGCGTCCCAATAGCCGGCGATCCAGGCCAAATGCCGATCCGACTCGTCTTTCGTCACCGCGTTTTCTCCCTTGTTGCCGCGACAAGATTAACCTGCGTTTACCCAATTCATAAATCATGGAATAATGAGTATGTGCTTACATAATCCTTATAGGCCGGTTCAGAACGCACCGGCGATAAGGGCGAGCGTATGAAAAAGAAATCCGGTCCCATCAATGTCCTGTTTGTCTGCGCGCACAATTCGGCACGCTCCATCCTGGCCGAAGCTTTGCTGAACCGGCTGGGCGCCGGTCGTTTCGAGGCGAGTTCCGCCGGTTTCGAACCGGCAGCCGACATCAGTCCCTATGCCCGCGCCATGCTGCATCGGATGCCCTATAACACCGGCTGGGTTTCTACCAAGCCTGTAGAGGCCCACATCGGCAAGCACGCGCCCGTTTTCGACGTCATCATCCGCCTGTCGCACGGTCATCCGGCCGATGGACAGTGGCCGGCCTGCCGTGGCGGTCAGCCCGTCATCGTCGACTGGTTCTTCGATGACCCGCGCGAAACCCACGTCGCCATGGCCAATATCGCCCGCGCCTACGAAGAAATCTATATCGAACTGGCGGCGCGCATCGATGCCCTGTCCAAGATGCCGCAGGGC
>CBIHPL010000604.1:0-2020 GCA_966212005.1 uncultured Asticcacaulis sp. | reverse complement strand
CGAACCGCAATCACACCGCTTACACGGCGATGCTGGGCGCTGACCTGTCGCGCCGCCTGCCTGCACCCTACTGAACCGGTCCATCGGCCTGCCAGAAGGTTACGCATTGCTGGCAGGCCGATTGGCAGGTCGATTACGACAGGACGACGATGACCACACGGCGGTTGGCGGCGCGGCCGGCGGCGTTGCTGTTGGTCGCGACCGGCTGCTCCGAGCCGTAGGAGATCGACGCCATGCGATTCAGGGCGACACCCTGGCTGTTCAGGAAGCGGCGGACGCTATCGGCGCGCTCCTGCCCCAGGCGATAGTTGACGGCGTCGGTACCGGTCGAGTCGGTATAGCCCTGGATTTCAAGGTAGACGTTGCGGTTGTCGGATTTCAGCCGGGTGGCAAGGTCCGCAAGGGTCGCCTTGGCCTGGTCGGACAGGTTGGCCTTTTCAGTGTCGAACTTGATCGAGTCATCGCTCAGTACGACCGAATAGACAAACTTGCCTTCAGCCAGCTTGCCGGCCGCCGTGGCGCGGTCAAGCGCTTCCTGAGTCGTCTTGTCCAGTTCGGTGAGATGCGTATCGTGCTGGTCGACACGGCCGCTCACCACGCCGACCTTTTCATCGACATATTTGTGGCTGGCGCAGCCCGAGACGGCGATCATAAGGGGGAGGGCGGCGAGCAAAGCTTTGTATTTAAACGAATTCATCGAGAGCCTTTCAATGATTCGCCCCCCGTGTCCCAGCCTTGCCTCATCACTAAAGCGTCAAATAGGGACGGAAAAAAGGCGTGATGTCATCTGAAGAGATGCGGCTGTGGGCAAACGACGGGGGGCAGGCGCGGCAAAGCCAGCAAAAAAGTTAAGCCGGAGGCATTTGCATTAACTCTACTTCCTAAGCGGCTATTTCATTTTTCATCGTAGGATATATCCAGGCCGTCACTGACGCGGCACCGTTCAAAGCGTAAGGCGTGCAAGACTCAGACATGAGGATCGTTCCGGAAGTCCGTTCGAAATCCACCTGCCGTGCCCTTGTCAGCCTCGTGCTCACGGCCAGCTTCCTGCTCATGGTCTGGGGACTGGCGGTCACGCCGGCGTGGACGGCGGAACGCTGGACCGGCTTTACCGCTGAAACCTTCCAGCATGTCGCCACGCAAAGCTCCGATGTCCGCAACCCGACCTCGCTTATTCAGGACCGTCACGGCTTCCTGTGGATCGGCTCGCAGAACGGGCTTGTGCGGTGGGACGGCTATCGTTTTCGTGTCTACCGCCCCGACCCGGATGCGGACGGCGCCATACCCGCCAATGATATTCGCAACTTGTTTGTCGACGCATCGGGACGGTTGTGGATCGCCACGACGACGGGTGGACTGGCGCGCTACAACGACGCTTCGGATGACTTCATCAGTTATGGCGAAGGCTCCAAGGGTTTAAGCCACGCCACGGTCACGGCCATGACCGACGACGGCAAGGGGGGACTGTGGGTCGGCACCTGGGCGGGGCTCGATCATCTGGATCCACAGACCGGTGCGGTGCAAAAGGCCGCCAATCAGGGCCTTCCCAGCGAAAAGATCGGTGCGCTGCTGGGCGATCCGTCGGGGGCACTGTGGATCGGTACCGATACCGGACTGGCCCGGCGCATGAACGGCCGGACGGAGATCATCACCCTGCCGACGCTGGACAAGGGCACGCCCTCGGTGCGTCAGATTTTCCGCGACGGCCAGGGGCGCATATGGGTCGCCACGCGGCGGCACGGTGCCTATATCATCGATGCCACCACCGGTGCGGTAAAGCCTGTAACTGGGCCCGGCGCCGGCGACCTGCGCAGCGAAGGCGTCAACACCATCGTCGAAGTGCGGCCTGGCCATGTCTGGCTCGGCACCTACAGCCACGGCATCGTGGCCATCGATACGGCGACATTCACCATGCGCCGCATTACACACGATCCGCATACCGCCAACAGCCTTCTGTTCGACCAGGTTTGGGCGCTGTACCGTGACCGGTCCGGCCTGGTCTGGGTGGCGACAGGCGAAG
>CBIHPL010000603.1:0-2035 GCA_966212005.1 uncultured Asticcacaulis sp. | reverse complement strand
TGGACGCCACCGGGAATCGACCTCAAGATGGATCTCGATGACCTCGCCGCCTTGTGCGCCGCCCTGGACTGTGTCATGGGCCCCGCCAACGCCACCAGCAATATTGCTGGCGCGGTCGGCACGACCGTCTGGATGAATTCGCCGCGCAACCCCTGGAACTGCCTGGGCCTGGACCACTGGCCTTGGTATCCCTCGACCCGCGCCTTTTTCACGTCCTCGCTGCTCGACTGGTCCGAGCCCATGGCCGAGATGCGCAACGCCCTGATTGAAACCTTTGTCGGCGCCACGCCGAAGGCCCAGGTTGCTTAAAGTTCCTCAGGACGCGGCCGAATGGCTCAGGCGCGCCCGGAAGTTCCAGGCAACCCAGGACCTGCCGGCCGCCTTCGACGCCTACCAGCAGGCGCTGGCGCTCGCGCCGGATTCAACGGAGATCGTCCATCATCTGGCAGACCTGGCGTTTCGCCTGACCCAATGGGAGGTCGCGGAGAAGCTCTATGCTCACCTGATCGGCGGCAATGACCAGGATGTCACGGCGCTCACCGGATATGCCGCCGCCTTGCGCGAACAGGGCCGCTACGACGACGCCATCGAAATTCTCAAATCCGCCCTGGGCCAGCAGCCCGGGACATCGGCGCTGTGGGAGGCCTTGGGCAGCGTGATGCTCAGCCAGTCCAACCGCGACATGGCCCTGGTCTTTCTCGACGAGGCGCTCAGGCTGGAACCTGACAATCTGCCGGCCCTGTTCAACCGCGGCTGTGTGCGCGTCGAAAAGGGCGACCTGACCGGCGGCCTCAGCGACGTCAGCGACTGCGCCAGGCGGTTCAAAGATACTGACAATCGCAGAAGCGCGGAACTGACCTGCGCCTATGTGACGCTTGCGCTCGGCGATCTCAAGGCCGGCTGGCAGTGGTACGAAGCCCGCCACATGCAGGGAACCGTGCGTGAGGTCCATTACGAGCTGAACATGCGGCGCAGGACGTCCGGACAGGCCATTGCCGGAAAAAGCCTTTTCGTGAGTGCCGAACAAGGGCTGGGGGACGAGGTACTCTTCGCATCCCTTCTGCCCGACCTGATCGCCGAAATGGGAGACGGCCGCCTTGGCATAGGCGTCGAGCCGCGCCTGGTACCGTTATTCCAGCGCAGCTTCCCCGCCGCTACAGTGGTCGCGCATCATACCGAAACGCGCGATGGCCGTATCCGGCGCAGCTTCCCCGGTCTCGACCAGAAAGGGTTCGACCTCTGGGCGCTGAACGGCGACTTTCTGTCAAGCCACCGCGCCGCCGTTCGCGATTTTCCGCGCCGCCCGGCTTTCCTCACGCCGGACCCCGGACGCATAGCCTATTGGCGTGCCTACCTCGCTGCCCTGAACGGCAGGCCCAAGGTCGGCGTCATGTGGAAGAGCCTGAAGTCCAGCGCCCTGCGCGACCGGGCCTTCTCTCCTTTTGAGCAGTGGCGGGAAGTCCTGTCGACACAGGGCATCCAGTTCGTCAACCTGCAATACGGCGATACCCGCACCGAGTTTGACGCCGCGCAGGCGGCGGGGCTTGATATCCACACCCCGGACGGTATCGATCTCAAGCAGGATCTGGATGACCTGGCAGCCCTGTGCGTCGCGCTTGACCTGGTCGTTGGCCCGGCCACGGCCACGACCAACATCGCCGCCGCCTGTGGTACGCCGATCTGGCTGATCGTGCCGCCCAACCCCTGGTTGGCCTTGGGCGAACCCTACTATCCCTGGTACCCGAGATCGCAACTGTTCATCGCGCCCGACCTGGACGACTGGACGCCCGCCATGACGTCCGTTGCCGATGCGTTGAGGCATCTGTCCGAATCCGCATAACCTATCGCATTTGCCGGGAGTTGCCCATGCCGTACGATCTCTCCCTGCCCTTTGAATTGGGCAAGATCGACTTTTCCTCATCCGGCTTTCGGGAATGGCTGGGCGAGACCCGCGACCGGCAAATGGCATTGCAGCCGCTCGATCGTCCGCAGCTCCTGATTGGCGCCAGTTCCGTCCTCGCCCAGCCCTTCGTTC
>CBIHPL010000602.1:0-2044 GCA_966212005.1 uncultured Asticcacaulis sp. | reverse complement strand
CATGGGGCAGGAAGACGAGCTGGCGCAGGAGGTCCGCGGCATCGAGCTGGCCGGAACCTATCGCTTTACGCCGCAATGGCAGCTCTATGCCGCCTACAGCTATAACGACTCGCAATACCGCAACGACGTTATCGCCGCCGACGGTTCGGTCAAGGCCCACACCAAGGACAAGACGGTGGTCAACACACCCAAGAACCTGTTGAAAACCGAACTGAGCTACGACAACGACGCGCTGTTCGGCAATCTGGCCATCAACCACACCGGCGAGCGCTATTACACCTATGAGAACATCGGCGGCCTGGTCGAAGCCAGCACCATCGCCGACCTGACCGTCGGTTACCGCTTTGTCGACCTCGGCCTGGCGCTGCAGCTGAGCGTCACCAACCTGACCGACGAACAATATATCTCGACCATCGGTTCCAACGGCTTCACCAACAACGACACGGCCGGAACGTCGCAGACCATCCTGACCGGCGCGCCGCGTCAGGTCTTCCTGTCGCTGCGCAAAAAATTCTAAGCGTAAAATCTCAACCTTGAGCCAGCCGGATCTAGCCGTCCGGCTGGCTTTATCTATTATGAGAGGGCACCATGAACCGCCGCCAATTGCTGACAGCTGGAGCTGCTGCCCTGACACCCTTGACCTCTCTGGCCGCCGTCAAGCCAAGGCCGCTGGTCTTCGCGCACCGCGGCGCGTCGGGCTACTTGCCCGAACACACGCTGCCCGCCTATGAAATGGCAATCCGGATGGGCGCCGACTATATCGAGCCGGACGTGGTCTCGACCAAGGACGGCGTGCTGGTCGTTCGTCACGATCCGGTGCTGACCGACTCAACCGACATCCTGAAACACCCTGAATTCGCCGATCGCAAGCGCACGGTGAAGCTCAAGGGCTTCGAGATCACAGACTTCTTCGTCAGCGACTTTACCCTGGCCGAACTCAAGACCCTGCACGCCACCCAGGTGTTTGCCGACCGCGACCACAGCCACGACGGCAAGTACGAGATTCCGACGCTGCAGCAGGTTATCGACCTGGCCCAGACGCGCTCACGCGACACTGGCCGCACCATCGGCATCGTGCCCGAAATCAAGTTCCCGACCCTGCATCGCGACCTCGGCCTCGGCATCGAGGAAAAGCTGGTCGCCATGCTGGACCGGGCCGGGCTCAACCAAGCGTCCTCGCCGGTCATCATACAGTCGTTCGAACAGGCCAACCTCAAACACCTGCGCAAACTGACACCCGTACGCCTGCTGCAACTGATCAGCGGCAGCGACATCGATGCCGCCGGCAATGTTGTCCTGAACGCCCCTGACGATAAGCCCTATGACTGGGCGGTATCCGGCCGTGCCGGCACCTATGCCGACTTGCTGACGCCGGACGGCCTGAAAGAGGTCGCGACCTATGCCGGCTTCGTTTCGCCGTGGAAGCGTTGGCTGATGGCGCCGGCCGGTGGCGAGATGATCCGTCGCCCAGACATCGTCGCCAATGCCCACGCAGCCGGCCTGAAGGTCATTACCTGGACGCTGCGCGACGATCGGCTGGATGCCTATTATGATGGCGACACCGCGCAGGAATATCTCGACCTGTTCGCCATGGGAGTCGACGGCGTGTTCAGCGACTTCGCCGATACAGCCGTGGCCGCGCGCAATCGTTTCGCACAGCCTTAACTTTCCCGTCGTAACCCTGTCATCAAAGCGGCTTAAGCGCACACCAAAGCGATACGTCGAGAAGTGTCCAGCGGTTCTCGACGAAGTATCGCGACTGAAACCAAGACATTCGCTCATTCCCCCAAAGGGAGTACGCCCATGCCTATCAACCGCCGCCGCGCCCTGCTTGCCCTTGGCAGCACTTCGGCCATTCCCACCTTCGGCGGTTCAAAGCCGGCGCCAGCGACAGGCGTTCGCTTCGATCACGGCGTGGCGTCGGGCGATCCGCTCATCGATCGCGTCATCCTGTGGACGCGGGTCAGCGGCCTCAGCAAGGCGACCGAAGTCACCTGGCAGGTCGCAACGGACGTCAGCTTTGGCAAGCCGGTGGCGCAGGGCC
>CBIHPL010000601.1:0-2058 GCA_966212005.1 uncultured Asticcacaulis sp. | reverse complement strand
AGCGGCTGATCACCGGCGAAAGCCTGTTCACCACAGTCTTTACCCACAACGGCCACGGCAAGGCACGCGTGGCTTTTTCCGCGCCGGTGCCGGGCGTCATCCTGCCACTAAAGCTGTCGGACGTCGGCGGCCGCTTGATTTGCCAGAAGGACGCCTTCCTGGCCGCCGCCAAGGGCGTCAGCTTAGGCATCGCCTTCCAGCAGAAGATCATGACCGGCCTGTTCGGCGGTGAAGGCTTCATCATGCAGAAGCTCGAGGGCGACGGCTGGGTCTTCGTCCAGTTCGGCGGCATGGTGGTTGAACGGCCCCTTGCACCCGGCGAAGAACTGCACGTCGATACCGGCTGCGTCGCCGCCTTTACCGACACGATTGATTTCGACCTGGTCCAGGCCGGCAATATCAAGTCGATGCTGTTCGCCGGCGAAGGTGTGTTCTTTGCCCGTCTGCGTGGGCCCGGCAAGGTGTGGATACAGTCGCTGCCGTTCGCCCGTCTGGCTGGCCGGATGATGGCGGCTGCCGGCGGCGGTGGTCAATCGCGTGGTGAAGGCTCGATCCTGGGCGGCTTCGGCGACCTGATCGGCGGCAACGACTAGGCTTCAGGCGGCCCCTTCAGTTCCAGCATGTTCCCCTCGGGATCGCTGAGATAGATGGAGGGGCCATCCCCGTCGGCGCCATAGCGCGAGACGACTTCGCCATCGATGCCGTGTTGTTTCAGGTGATCGAGGATCGCGGCCTCATCCCACGGTCGGACGCGGAAGCAGACGTGGTCGACATTATGCCCCTCCTTGCCGGGCGCCGCCCCGCCCATGCGGCCGAGCTTGCCATCGACGGGCACCAGGTCGATCAGCGACGTGCCGACGCGCAATTGATAGAGGCCGGGGCCTTCCTGGTACTTTTCGAACTTTGCGCCCAATACGTTCGTATAAAAGGTGACCATGGTGTCGAGGTCACGCACGCGAAAGACGACGTGGTCGATGTCCTGGATATTGATCATACCTGATATCTGGCTTCAAAGCCGCCAATCAGCAAGTCCAGGCCGTCCAGAAAATGCTGCTCGTCCGACCGGCGCCGGTAATGACTGAGTGCGGATGTCACCGCCGGGTAGGGACGGGCCCTGGCGTCCTGCGCCGCAGTTGTTTCGGGAAGTAGCGGTTCTGTCTGTTCTTCCAGCACGCATCCGACGACGTAACGATGGATGGCGGTATTTAAATTGACGACGTCGGCGGCGGAAAAGCCCTGGCCGGTCAAAAAGCGAAGCGTGCGGTCCATTTCATGGATGTCGTCATGATCGGTGTGTGCGCCGGCGTGGACGCGGGCGCCGTCGCGAAAACTCAACAGGGCTTTACGAAAACTTATCGCGTTGTCGCGAATAAATGCCTGCCACGATTGACCGGGAAGGGGCGCGCGGTGGGTGTGCCCGAGCCTCAGCATGACCGCGTTCATCGCCGTGAGCAGCGACTGCTTGCTTTTGAAATGCCAGTAAAGTGCCGGCTGCTGGACGCCGAGGCGCTGGGCCAGTCCGCGCGTCGAAAACGCGTCGATGCCGACCTCATTAAGCAAGTCCAGCGCGGCGCTGATTATGGTGGTTTTATCGATTTTCATGAATAGGGGGTGGTCTTACAAATGTTACTACGAAATTTATCGGCGATAAGGAGCTTATCACCGATAAATTCGGACGTGCGGACGATTCGAGCAAGGCCTCTGGTAAAATAAAGCCGCCCCGGTATCGACCGGGGCGGCGTGATTGTATCGATGAACGGACGGTTACAGAGTGGGCTCGTTTTCCGGCACTCTGATTCTTTGTTTGACCATGGCCATATCGCGCGCCAGGTGTTTGGCATCATCGTCGCTTAGCAGCCTGCGCGCCTTGGCGAAGATTTCGACCTCTTCTTCCTTCACGTGGTGCTCTACGGCGTGCTTGAGTTCGCCGAACTTTTCCATCCAGCGCGGGCCAGCGACGGATTCATTCACGAGGAAGGTAAGCAGGTCGCGGATTTCGTCGTGGTCTTCGCGGGCATGGACAATACGGTCCTCGATGCCGGCACGCTCGGCTGCCTC
>CBIHPL010000600.1:0-2060 GCA_966212005.1 uncultured Asticcacaulis sp. | reverse complement strand
TCTTTCGCGCTCAGGACCCCGACGCCCTGCGCGCCTGGTATGCCGAGCACCTGGGCGTAGGCGCAGGTCCTTACGGCATGTGGGAGCAGGCCGCCGGCACGACCGTCTTTTCGCCGTTCAAGGCCGATACGGACTACTTCCCCGCCGACCGGCAATGGATGCTGAACCTCAGGGTTGACGATCTCGACGGCTTGACCGGGAGCTTGCGTGCCGCGGGGATCGACGTCATCACAAAGCCCGAATGGGACATGCCGGGCGTCGGCCGCTTCGCGCGCATTCACGATCCCGAAGGCAATCCGATCGAGTTGTGGCAGCCGGATTCCGGCGAATAGGGCGGAAAGAAAGCCCCACCGCCCCACTGCGCAGGGATGAGGGCGTTTCAGGAACCATTGTAAGGGTACACCATGCTGGCTGTGATCGGCGGATCGGGTTTCTATGCGCTGGACGGGCTTGAGATCGCCGCGCGCCACGATTTGGATACGCCTTTGGGCAAGCCGTCAGGTGAGATCGTCGAAGGCGTCTATCTCGGCCAAAGGCTGCTGTTCCTGGCCCGGCACGGCGCCGGCCACAGGCTGTTGCCGCACGAGGTCAATTACCGCGCCAATATCTTCGCGCTGAAAACGCTGGGCGCGCGGCGGATATTTTCGCTGTCGGCGGCAGGCTCCCTGCGCGAAGAGATCCGGCCGGGCGACTTGGCGGTGGTGGCGCAATATTTCGACCATACGCGCGGCAAACGACATTACAGCTTTTTCGGAAATGGCGTGGCGGCGCACATATCAACGGCGCACCCGGCCTGTCCAGCGCTGAGCCAGGACATCGCCCGCGCCGCCGGGCGGCTGGGCCAGCCGATCCATGTCGGCAAGACCTATGCCTGTGTAGAAGGGCCGCGCCTTGGGACGCAGGCCGAAAGCTTTTACCTGCGTGACGCCGCGCGGTGCGACCTGGTTGGCATGACCAATGTTCCCGAAGCCTTTCTGGCGCGCGAGGCGCAGATGGCCTATTGCACGGTCTGCCTGGTGACTGACTATGATTGCTGGATGGATGACCCGTCACAGCATGTAAGTGTTTCCAGTTTTCTGGAAGTCTATGCAGCGTCGGTGGCGAAAGGCCGTGCGCTTCTGGCCGAACTGGTGCGTGCGCCGTTCAGCGCGACACCGCCGGAGGTGCGCTCTGCCTTGAAGGACGCGGTGCTGACGCCCGACCACGCTATCGCCCCGGAACACAGGGCGTGGCTGGACGTGCTGAGGGCTTAGGGCGCCGGGCCTTTTTCCGGGCCCGCCTCACAAATAAAAGTCGGAAGCGCCGAGGACCATCAGCGGATCGGTCAGCAGGACTTGCGCGTCGGCGGCAAGGTCCGTATCGACATTCAGTTCGATGAGCAGGCCACTGGCAACGACGCTGTAACGGACCTGGCCGGCCGCTGTGAAAGCCGCCGCGCCGATAAACTGGAACGCCTGGTCGCCGCTTAGGCCCGCATTGGCGTCGATCATCCGCAGGTCGAAGATGTCGAGGCTGTCGAAATCGCTGACAATGTCGCGCCGTCCTTCGCCAATGCCGCTGTCGGCCAGGTTTTCGAACAGGAAGGTGTCGCCGCTGTGTCTGGATGCATCGCCGAACAGCACATCGGCGCCCGGGCCACCCACGAGCGTATCGGCGCCGTCGCCGCCATAAAGGCTGTCATTGCCCGATCCGCCGCGCAGAACATCGGTGCCGGACAGGCCCATGAGTGTGTCGTTGCCGCCCGCGCCGTCCAGCAGATTGCCGTTGATATTGCCGGTCAGGCTGTCGGCGCCGTTTCCGCCGGTCGCCCCGATGGGGCTCCTGCCGCCCAGGACGATGGCTTCGACATGGTCGGGCAGGGTGTAGGCGACTGACGATATAATCGTATCCATGCCGCCCATGCTTGTCTCAATGACCATGTCCGACGCGGCGTCGATATAGTAGGTGTCGTTCCCGGCGCCCCCGATCAGGCTGTCGGTCCCGGAGCCGCCGGTCAGGGTGTCGTTGCCGTCGCCGCCATCCAAGGTATCGCTGCCCGACCCGCCCTGGAGGCTGTCGTC
>CBIHPL010000599.1:0-2064 GCA_966212005.1 uncultured Asticcacaulis sp. | reverse complement strand
GAAAAGCGCTCCAGCCCCGAGGAAGGCGATGCCGGCGGTGGTCGCTTCGACGGCACGGATCGGGGCCGGGTGGTTGCTGCCACCTTCGAGCGCCAGATGGTAAATCTCGAACGCCAGCAGGGTGAACAGGCCGAACCCGAAGATGCCATACACGATCAACAGCGGCCAATGGCGCTTGATGACCGGCCAGTCGCGTTTCAGCTTCGGCCAGGCCAGCGGTATGATGATGAGCATCGCCATGAACCAGCGCAGACTGGTCAAGAGGACCGGATGAACGTGCCCTGCGGCGATCTTGCCGGCAACGCTGTTGCCCGCCCAGATCAGCGTGGTGACGCTCAACAGGATGTAGGCGCGGCTGGAAACACTAAGACTGGGCATGCGGCCTTATGGGCGCAATTGCACCGTCACACAAGCCGTCACTCGTCCCTTGCAATGGACCCAAAGGACGGCAGCCAGCGTAACGAAAATCCAGGAGCGTAGTCGGTCCTGCCCTCAGCCTCGTCAACGCCGGGCCGACCTAAATCGAGCCAGCGCGTCGCTTGTAAGCGCCATTGTCCGCTGCCGTCCTTCCACACACGGCCACGGAAGGGCAGGCCAACGTCGCCAGTGACGCGCCAGTCAGGATCGTACATGCAGGTGACGTCGAAATGCGTGGCGTTGTGCCATGCGATAACATGGCAACGCGGCGCAAATGCCGCTAAAGTTTTCCTGGTCTTCCAGTCCTCAAGGACCAGGCCTGGCTGCTCCGACGTCCGGAAAATCGCATTGTCACCATAGACAATAACCGAACCGTCGGGGGAGGCTGAGACCTCGGTGACCAAAGTGCTCTTGCCGTCAGGTCCGATGAGCGCCCTGAACGACAGTGTATCGCGATGGCATGTAACGACAGCCAGAGGTTCCATTCTGGCCGATACCGGATCGCGGACGGATATCGCCTTGACGAGTCTGTAGTCATCGCAGGTCGCGTTAGTCGGATCCCTGTCCATATCCGCCCTGCTGGACGGCCGGGGCGTAAGCCGTGCGACGGGGTGGCTGGAATAGAAGATCGTCATTCCGCCGGCGTCTTTCGTAGCCAGCGCAGGATGGGTTCTCAGGACCTGTGCCTCGCGCCAGTCTTCGACACATCTGTTGTAGTCATAGGTGTAAAGGACGCGGTCCTTGATGACTCTTTTGTCGGCGCACGTTTTGACGACGTCAGACAGAGGAGGCGCGGGAAGACCAAAGGCCAGCCAGGCGTGGAAGCCGGTGTAGGCGATGACCGCCAAGGTAAGAACGGCCGCGCCTGTCGCTGTGGTTTTTCGCATAATTTTCCCCCGCCGCGCCATAGCTTAGCAACACCCGGAGATTGTGCAAGCGGTCCTGCGACCCCAAGAATGACGCATCCGAACCATAATATTTTCAATGCCACGCCACGTTTTTTCTTGGCCTTTCGGTCAAAGTCTTATAGCGACCAGCAACAAATCTCGGGGAAATGCATGTCCATTCTCGTCGTCAAATTCGGTGGTTCGGTCCTGGTGTCGGAAAGCGCCCTGCAGCGCGCCGTGTCGGAAATCTACCGCTATGTCCGTGACGCCCATAAGGTCGTCGCCATCGTGTCGGCCTTCAAAGGCGAGACGGATCAGCTGCTGCGCCTGGCTGGCGGCTATACCCAGGCCTCGACCAGCTCGGCGACACCGCACCTGGTCGCGACCGGCGAGATGCGCGCCGCGACCCTGTTCGCCATGGCGTGCGAGCGTTCGGGCATCGTGACGCAGTTTCGCTCGGCCTATGAGATCGGACTGACGGCGGATGGTGAACATCTCAATGCCAATCCCGTTTCCGTAAATCCGGAAGTGTTGAAGAGCGATCTGGAACGCGTCGATCTGGTCGTCGTGCCCGGCTATGTCGCCGAAAACGCCGAAGGCGAGCCGGTGCTGCTCGGCCGCGGCGGTTCCGACCTGACGGCCGTCTATATAGCCAAGGCCCTCGACGTGCCTGTCCGCCTGATCAAGGACGTCGACGCGGTCTACGACGCCGACCCGGCAACCGTTGGCGACTCCGCCAAGCCTTATGAGAGCCTCGACT
>CBIHPL010000598.1:0-2081 GCA_966212005.1 uncultured Asticcacaulis sp. | reverse complement strand
CAGGCCCCTGCCCTCTATGCCCTGTCGATCCTGGTCGTCTTCCTGCTGCTGGCCGCCTTGTACGAAAGCTGGACCATTCCGTTCGCCGTCATCCTGGTCATTCCGCTGAGTGTCCTGGGTGCGCTTCTGGCCACGTGGCTGCGCGGGCTCGACAACGACATCTTCTTCCAGGTCGGGCTTCTGACCACGATCGGCCTGTCGTCGAAGAACGCGATCCTGATCGTCGAATATGCCCGCCTGCTCCATCAGGAGCGCGGCATGACCCTGATGGACGCCACGCTTGAGGCCGCGCGTATCCGCCTGAGACCCATCCTGATGACCTCGTTCGCCTTTGTCTTCGGTGTGTTGCCCATGGCGCTGTCGGCCGGGGCCGGATCGGGTGCGCAGCGCGCGATCGGCACAGGCCTGATCGGCGGCGTCCTGGCGGCGACCTTCCTGGCCATCTTCTTCGTGCCGCTGTTCTTCGTGCTGGTCCAGCGCCTGTTCAAACACGACAACCTGCCCCAGGACGTCGAGGCCCGTAAGGAAGCGAAGGCATGAACAGGATAGTCGTTTCCCTGATCGCCCTCACCACGGCTCTGTCCGCCTGCACGATGGCGCCCCGTTATGAACGCCCCGCGCTGCCGGTCGCCTCCGAATGGCCGGTGACGGCTCCGGCCGGGACGCAGGGCAGCCTGAAATGGCGCGACCTGTTCACCGACCCGGCGTTGCAGGGCACGATCCGGCTGGCGCTGGACAACAACCGCGACCTGCGCGTCGCGGCGCTGAACATCGAACGCGCGCGTGCCCAGTACCGCATCCAGCGCGCCGACCTGCTGCCCACGCTCGACGCGGCGGCCGGGGGCACGCGTGCGCACAGCGACAGTGCGGGCGACAGCGACACCTACACGGCCGACCTCAACCTCGACTGGGAACTGGACCTGTTCGGGCGTATCCGCTCGCTCAACCGCGCCGCACTCGAAGATTTCCTGGCGACGGACGAGACCCGCAACGCCGTGACGATCGCGCTCATCGCCGATGTCGCCGATGCCTGGCTTACCCTTGCCTCCGACCAGGACCTTTTGGTCATTACCCGCCAGACCCTTGCGACGCGTAAAGACGCCTACGACATTGCCGTCGGCCGCGCGCGTCTCGGCGCCATCGGCGACCTGGACCTCAACCAGGCGCGCATTCAGTTCGAAGAGGCGCGTGAGGACCTGGCCAATGTCCAGACCCTGATCGACCAGGACAAGGCGGCACTGACCCTCCTGGCCGGCGCGCCCGTGCCCGACACCCTGTTGCCCACCGCCTTCGACGACGATGCGGTCGCCGGTTCGCTTCCGGTCGGCATTCCCTCGGATGTCCTCCTTCGCCGCCCCGACGTGCTGGCGGCGGAACACGGCCTGAAAGCCGCCAATGCCAATATCGGCGCGGCGCGCGCGGCGTTTTTCCCGAGCATTTCCCTCACCGGATCGGCAGGATCGGCCAGTGGCGCCCTGGGCGACCTGTTCTCGGACGGCACCAACAGCTATTCGTACGGCGTGCGCCTGAATGTGCCGGTCTTCAGCGGCGGTGCGAATCTCGCCGGATTGAAGAGCGTGAAGGCCAATCGCGACATCGCTCTGGCCCAATACGAAAAGGCGATCCAGTCCGCCTTCACGGAGGTCGCCCAGGCCCTGGCGGTCCGGGCCCGCATAGACGAACGCCTGTCCGCCCGCCAGGCCGCGACCGATGCCGCCCGGCGCAGCCTGTCGTTAAGCCAGGCGCGCTACCAGAGCGGCGCCGACAGCTATCTTGTCCTGCTCGACGCCCAGCGCACGCTTTACAGCTCCGAGCAAAGCCTGGTCAGCCTCCGGCTGGCGAAGGCATCGAACCTTGTCGCCCTGTTCCGCAGCGTGGCGGATACGGGTAGCCTCGATTAGCGGGCGTTATCCGCGGTGTGCATACGACGGAATTTCCTCGTCTGTCAGGTGTAGCACGGCCGGCTGAAGGCGCAGTTTTCGAGGTCCAGCGCGGTAGCGCGCGGACTGAGCGAGAAGTACTGCACTAGGTTCATGTGCGCCCACAGATCGGCCTTCTTCGCCGTGGGCCCAAGGCATTGC
>CBIHPL010000597.1:0-2081 GCA_966212005.1 uncultured Asticcacaulis sp. | reverse complement strand
CGGCCCTGGTCATGAGCCGCCGCCGTGAACAGCCCCTGCTCCTGAATCTGTCGGCGCCGTGGCGGTCCTTCGACGATCTCGCTGACGCCGATGCGTCCCAGACTGAGACAGTCCACTTCGAAGTGTGCCTGTGTCCGCTGCGCAGCCATGCAGGCCAGGCCGACCGCTTCGTCGGCATATATCAGACGACCAGCGCGCCGCCGAAAAATCCCCGTGGTTCCGTGGGCCGCTACACGCTGGAATCCTCGCGCCTGTACGAGCCGAACCGCGGAGCGGCCGCCGCGCATTTGCGTCTGGTCGTGGCCGAAGGCAAAAGGATAGCTTGATTTCTTACGAGCCTCCGTCGCACTGTTTCTGTCCATCGGATAACGGAGACGCGACATGGCCAAGGACGACAACAAAGCCGATAAGAAGGCCGAAGCCGAAGCGAGGCTGGAACAGCTCCAGATTGCCCTGGTCGACGCCCAGATATGGACGACCGAAAACAACAAGAAAATCTGCATCGTCTTCGAAGGCCGTGACGCGGCCGGTAAGGATGGCGCCATCAAGCGGCTGACTGAAGTGCTGTCGATCCGCCAGACACGCACCGTCGCCCTGCCCAAGCCATCGGATCGAGAACGCGGCCAGTGGTGGTTCCAGCGCTATGCCGGGCACCTGCCCAGCTTCGGCGAATGGGTCATCTTCAATCGCTCGTGGTACAATCGTGCCGGTGTCGAAAAGGTCATGGGCTTTTCCACGCCCGAAGAGCAGGAAACCTTCATCCGCGATGTGCCGGATTTCGAAGCCATGATCGAACGCAGCGGCATCCACCTGATCAAGCTATGGCTCGATATCTCACGCGACGAACAGAAGGAAAGGCTGGACGACCGCCGCACCGATCCGCGCAAGCGGCTGAAGGTCAGCGGGCTGGACGCGGTGGCGCAGGAACGGTGGGACGACTATTCAGAGGCGCGCGACGAGATGCTGTTACGGTCGCACAGCGAAACAGCGCCCTGGACCGTCGTCATGACGGACTCCAAAACCAAGGCGCGTGAGGCCATTATTCGTCACGTTCTGCATGAAGTCGGCTGCCCTGCCTATTCGGTCGAGGTCAAGACACCCGACCCCGACGTTCTTTTCGATTACGGCGAGGTTATAGCCGGGCGCAAAACACTTAACGCCTGACGCGTCGTCGGCGCGCGAAAAAATCTGTTCGAAGCGAAACACGGTAACCAATTGTTGACCGTGTTTTGTCACGATTCGTTTTGAATTGCGGACCGGAAGTGTCCGCTTCGAACAGAAGGTTCCGATCCGCGATGACGACGAATACGTCTGGCGCTCACAGCCCTGCCCGCCGAACCAGCCTCAAGATGTGCGGCGACTGCACCTTGTGCTGCAAGGTGTATGAAATAGAGGACTTCGAGAAGAAGCCGGGCAAGACCTGCCACAATGTGCGCGACGAGGGCGGATGCGGAATCTGGGGTCTGCACCCCAAGGCGTGCCAGGAATTCAAGTGCCTTTGGCTTAAGCACGACGATATGGATGGCCGCTGGCGGCCGGACCATGCCGGCTTTGTCATGCGCGTGGAAGGCAAGGGCACCGTCTGCATAGACGTCGATCACGACCGGCCGGACGCCTGGCGCCGCGAACCCTACTATTCGCAGCTCAAGCAATGGTCGGAAGTCATGCCGCGCAACGAAGGCCTGGTGCTGGTCTACGCGCCGGAAGCCATGTATGTCATTACACCGACGGAAGACCTGCCGCTCAAGGCGCCGAAAAAGGGCGACGTGCTGGAAACCGGCATGGAGGACACGCTGTTCGGCCGCCGCCCCTACGCCCGCGTCGTTCCTGCCCGCGAAGCCAAGCGCAGCCGCGATACCGAGTTCCATTTCCACAAGCGCGCCAGCTAAGGCGACGGCATCCTGTCGCACGATCAGGGTAAATAACGCTCGACTTTCCGCTCTCTCCGGCCCATCAAGACGCCATGTCGAAAACTGCCCCGCTTCCCGACGCCGCCCGGACGAACTGGGTCGACCGGCTGGCTCCCGAAAAGTCCCGGCCATGGTTGAAACTTGGCCGCTTTGACCGCCCCGTCGGCATCT
>CBIHPL010000596.1:0-2087 GCA_966212005.1 uncultured Asticcacaulis sp. | reverse complement strand
CCGACGTGCCTGACAGACTGTTGCGAAAGAAAAGGCAAGCGGCGAAAATCCATTAAGCGCCGGCAGAAAGACGTTCAGCCACGTGCGCAGAACGTGAAGCGCGACGGCTCCCCGCTCTGCGTACAATCACGATCAGAAGGCAAAGTCCGAGGCGCTGACCGAGGAGACACCCTTGAACAGGATCGAGTCCGAACCATAGGCGACGGTCGTGCCGGCCGCCGTCGTCGTGATGACGAGGTCGGCAAAGGACAGGCCCGTGGCGGTCAGGTCGACCAGATCCGTGCCGCTGATGAAGTCGACGATGGTATCGTTGCCCGCGCCTGTGTCGAAGACAAACAGGTCGGCGTCACCGCCGCCGGCCAGCAGGTCGTTGCCCGTGCCGCCGACAATGATATCGCTGCCGAGATCGCCCATCAGGCGGTCGTCGCCCGCGCCGCCCAGGATAACGTCATCGCCTTCGCGGCCGTAGATAATGTCGTTGCCGTCGCCGCCATCGACCCGGTCATCGCCCTTGCCGGCCGTAATCTTGTCATTACCAGCGTCGCCGGTAATGAAATCGTCGCCCGTGCCGCCATTGACGATGTCCTCTCCCGCCTTGGCGCGAATGGAGTCGGCGCCGGTCGTGCCTGTCAGGGTGTCGTCAGTCTTCTGGCCATCGATTTCGGTGTATGAGGTCATGGTATCTCTCTGTCTGAAATGAAGCGCGGCATGGTCTGCAGACATACCGGCGCGGTGAGAACGCTGAAAATACGATACGCCGACGCACCGGTCCTGCGATGGAGCGGTTTCAGCAAGCCCGCCGGCAATGCCCCGACAGGCCAGCCTGTTCCAAACTGCCGAGACGGCCGGGCGATGTACCCCGCCATCCGTCGAAGCCAGGTCACCGAGGCGTCCGGCGCCGGGGGAAACTCAGTTTTGAAATGTAAAAAAACGATGATGTTCGCGCGATTGGGGAATTGCATGATGTGCGCCGCCGTAAGTTTCGGCACGTGGGCCCTTCCCAGCCGTACGACATCCGCCGGAGCGAAAAACGGTTCCCCTTGTGCGAAGCATGCTTTAACCTGGTAACCGATTACAAAACTGCGGCGTTCAGATCGCGGTGTGAGGCGGAGGACACCATGAAACGACAAGCCACTGCGGCCTTGGCCGCGCTTCTGCTTGCGCCCGCATTGGCCCAGGCCGGCCCCGTCGTCGCCACGACCAAAGGCAAGGTCGAAGGCGCGACGAAAGATGGCATCGAGGCCTTCAAGGGCATGCCGTTCGCCGCCCCGCCCTTAGGCGACCTGCGCTGGCGCGCACCGCAACCGGCCAAAGCATGGACCGGTGTGCGCCCGGCCACCACTTTCGGCGCCGACTGCATGCAGGAACCCTGTCCGCGCGACGATGCCCCCCTGACCACGACGCCGTCCGAAGACTGCCTTTATGTCAATGTCTGGCGTCCTGCCCAACCGGGTGCGAGGCCCCTGCCCGTTATCGTCTGGATCTATGGCGGCGGCTTCGTCAACGGCGGCAGCTCGCCGAAAATCTATGACGGCACGCCTTTCGCCCGCGACGGCGTCATCTATGTCAGCTTCAACTATCGGCTGGGCCGCTTCGGCTTCTTTGGTCATCCGGAACTGACGGCGGAGGACGCCGACAAAGGTCTGCTTGGCAATTACGGTTATATGGATCAGGTGGCGGCGCTTGAATGGGTGCGCGACAATATCGCGGCCTTCGGCGGCGACCCCAGGCAAGTGACCATATTCGGTGAGTCAGCCGGGGGAGGCTCCGTGCACTTTCTCCTGCGCTCAGCCCTGTCGCAGGGCCTGTTCGCGCGCGCCGTCGTCCAGTCGGGCGGTGGCCGTGGCGCCCTGCCGGCACCGCGTCACCTGCGCACCGACCACCCGGACGTGCCGTCCTCCGAAACCCTGGGCGTGCGCTTTGCCGCGCGCATGGGCATTACCAGCACGGGCCCTGATGCCCTCGGCGCCTTACGTGCCCTGCCTGCCGAAAAGATCACCGACGGCCTGAACCTGGGTAACCGCTCGGAAGATGCCGGCGGCCCGTCGATCGACAAGGAGGGATTCCGCGTCGAGGTCAGCCGCACC
>CBIHPL010000595.1:0-2098 GCA_966212005.1 uncultured Asticcacaulis sp. | reverse complement strand
TTCTTTGCTCTAACGCTCCGCTCGTTGAGAGCCGTGCGGCCCGCCGTCGCCACGACTTTTTCTTTGCTCTAACGCTCCGCTCGTTGAGAGCCGTGCGGCCCGCCGTCGCCACGAATGTTCTTTGTCCTAACGCTTCGCCTTCCAGCGCGGATATTCAACATTGATTATATGGGCCGGCCAGTCGCCGTACCATGAATAGCCCGACCGGCGTTCCGGGTGGATGTCGGCATAGGCTGTCACGCGTTTTCCATCGCGGTTGGCGAGTACGACGGTGTTGTCGCCGAGGTCATAAAACCGGGCCCACAGGGGCGGAGCGGACGGATCAGGCACCAGCCTGCGGTCCGTCGTGGCCGTATGATAATCGTATTTGACCGGCGCTGGCAGTGGGAAGGTCTCAAGCCGCATGCCGTTTATTTGCGATCGCCTGAGCCAGGCGACGGCGCCTTCGATACTGGCGATAACCTCTGGCGACGGATCGGGAATCGTCATCAGATAGCGCAGGACCTCGACGGTTTCCTGCGACACGATAGAGGGCAATTCGAAACTGCGCCCTGCGGATGGCGCAAAGGTCGCAGGATCATATTGTCCCGCCCAGCCGGTTAATTGGCCGTTTTGCCTCACCTGAAGTCTCAACAGGCAGGATTCGCCTCTGGCAATAGAATCAGAACTTTGCTTCCGGCGTGTTTCATCAATAGACGCAAAGGGATAGGCGTTCTGCTTGATCTGACGCAGCAGGTGAAGATTGCCCGATGTCACTTCGTCGGCGATGGTCAGCTTGGGGTGGTAGGACTGCCTGGCCGGAACCGTATGGGGCCAGCCGCCTCATTAGCTCATCTTCTGTGACATGATCAGGTCCAGGCCCTTCAGCGAGGCCTCGCGATAGTTCTATAGGCCCGTCTGCTCATATGCCTCCATCAGATAGGCGACCTGGGTATAGATATTGCGGTTGTCGAAGGAAAAGTCCGGCGAGGATTTTTCCGCCAGCACCGCAGCTTTGTCTTCCTTGTTCAGGATGCGCGCCGGGTCGCGGTTTTCGATCCAGCCACCGTTGTCGTGCTGAAGCAGCAGGATGTTGTCCGCAATCGCCGCCACATCATCAGGCGCATAGCGCGCATAGTCGCTGCCGTGCCGGTTCTGCCAATGGTGCACGGCGTCGTCGAAACCGGTCAGGGAGGGGGGCGTCGCGGAAATGGCCGTCATGGGCATGACGGCCATTGCGCAGGTCAGAAGAAACGATCGCAGCATGTTTGTCTCCGCTCCGCGGTCTGCGGATTGGCGACAGGATTACAGCGCGGCCTTGGCGGCGGCAACCACGGCGTCGGCGGTGATGCCGAACTCCTTGAACAGACGATCCGCCGGCGCGGAGGCGCCGAAGCCCTTCATGCCGATAAAGGTGCCGGTATCGCCGATGAACTTTTCCCAGCCCAGGGAACCGGCGGCTTCGACGGCGATGCGGACCTTGGCCTTGCCGATGACCGACTGGCGATAAGCCTTGGGCTGCTGGTCGAAGAGGTTCCACGACGGAGTCGAGACGACGCGGGTCGGGATGCCGTCGGCTTCCAGTTGCTTCTGGGCAGCGATGGCCAGCGACACTTCGGTGCCTGAGGCGAACAGGGTGACCTTGGCTTCGCTTGAAGCGGCGCTCAGTTCGTAGGCGCCCTTTTCGACCAGGTCGCCCGCTTGCGAACGGACGGCCGGAACCTTCTGGCGCGACAGGACGATCATCGACGGGCCGTCGGCCTTCAGGGCGGCCTTCCAGCTTTCGGCGGCTTCGACCATGTCGGCCGGACGGAAGAGGTTCAGGCCCGGCATGGCGCGGAACGAGGCCAGTTGCTCGACCGGCTGGTGGGTCGGACCGTCTTCACCGACGCCGATCGAATCGTGCGTCATGACGTGGACGACCTTGGCGCCCATAAGCGCGCCCAGGCGAATGGCCGGGCGGCCATAGTCCGAGAAGACGAAAAAGGTGCCGGCATAGGGGATGATGCCGCCGTGCAGCGCCATGCCGTTCATGGCTGCGGCCATGCCGAATTCGCGCACGCCGTAGTGGACGTAGCGGCCGGTATAGCCCGTGGTGTCGAAGGCTTCCATGCCCTTG
>CBIHPL010000594.1:0-2106 GCA_966212005.1 uncultured Asticcacaulis sp. | reverse complement strand
ATGGCAGGTGCGGGCCAGGTCTTCCGAAGCGCCGCCAAATGCCATCAGCACGCAGACTTCGCCGACCATTTCGCCGACCTGCGGGCCCATCATGTGTACGCCCAGGACCTTGTCGGTCTTGGCGTCGGCCAGGAACTTCACGAAGCCCTCGGTTTCGTGGTTGATCTTGGCGCGGCTGTTGGCCGTGAACGGGAACTTGCCGGCCTTGTACTGCACGCCCGCGGCCTTGAGCTGGTCCTCGGTCTGGCCAACCCATGCGACTTCCGGGAAGGTGTAGACGACGCTGGGGACCAGATTGTAGTCAACGTGCCCCGCCTTGCCGGCGATCAGTTCAATACAGGCCACAGCGTCTTCTTCGGCCTTGTGCGCCAGCATCGGGCCGGTGATGACATCACCGATCGCCCATACGCCTGGCGCCGCCGTCTTGAAGTGATTGGTCGGGATGAAGCCACGTTGATCGGTCGTGACGCCGACCGACTCCAGGCCCAGCCCCTTGGTGAACGGACGGCGGCCGATAGCGACCAGCACGATGTCGGCGGTCAGCTTTTCCTGCGCGCCGCCGGCAGCCGGCTCCAGCGTCAGCTCGACGCCCTTTGAACCGGTCACCGCCTTTGTCACCTTGGTGCCGAGCTTGAAGCTGTCGCCCTGCTTGACCAGCGCCTTCTGGAAGGCAGTCGCGACTTCGGTATCCATGCCCGGCGTGATGCGGTCGAGGAATTCGACGACGGTGACCTGAGCACCCAGGCGGCGCCAAACCGAGCCCAGTTCCAGGCCGATGATACCGGCGCCGACGACGACCAGCGATTTCGGTACGGCCGACAACGACAGGGCGCCGGTGGAATCGACGATCTGCTTCTGGTCGACATCGACGCCCGGCAACGGTGTCGGCTCGGATCCGGTGGCGATGACGATATTCTTGGTGACCAGGGTCTGGCTGGAGCCGTCATTACCAGTGACCGTTACGCGGCCCTGGCCGGCAATGGTGCCGCGGCCGACGAAATAGGTCACCTTGTTCTTCTTCATGAGGAACTCGACGCCCTTGGTCAGGGCGGTGACGCTGTCCTGCTTGGCCTTCATCATCTGGACGAGGTTCAGCTTGGGCGCCGGCACCTCGATGCCGATATTGGCAAACTCTGACGACGCCGCTTCGAACAGTTCCGAAGCGTGCAGCAGCGCCTTCGACGGCATGCAGCCGACATTGAGGCAGGTGCCGCCCAAGACGCCGCGCATTTCGACAATAGCGGTCTTCAGACCCAGCTGTCCGGCGCGAACCGCGGCATTGTAACCGCCCGGTCCGCCACCAATGATGACTACGTCGAAATTTTGATCCTCGGCCACGTCAAAGCCCTCTCACGTCAAGGAATTCGATGCCCAGCACGTAGGAGCCCAACGCCAGTGGGTCAAGTCAAAACACAACCGACATGGCGATGAATCTTCCGGCCGCGGCCGGAAGACGTAACACCCCGAACTAACTCAGTTCGGCGCGCATCATTTTGGGCTTGGGACGCAGGCGCGAGGCAAAGATCATGATGCCCAGAACCAGCGCCACCAGGGTCAGCACATAGCGCGGATCCCACGTCGTCAGGACCTCGAAAAGCTTGTCCGTAATGCCGAAACCCGGGCTGCCCGAAGTCAGGTAGGTCAGGGCCAGGTCGGCCAGGAAGCCCAGGGCATAGGTCAGGGCCGCGCGGACATTGCCGTTGGCGTGCAACAGAGCCGCCACCAGATAGAGCAGGATAACCCCGGCCCACAAGGCAACAACCGGCGTGTTCTGCGTCTCGATGGCTTCGACAGCCGTATCGCCCTGGATCGAGTCCATGGGGATGGTCGTCTCACTGTCCATGGCTCCGGAGCCTGCCGAATGGTCGATACGGTCGGCCTGCATCGACGGAACAGATTGCCCCGTTTCCGGCGGAAACAGGAAGTTCCTGGCCACGGGAAAGGCGATCCACGCAGCATAAAGGAGCGTGATGGCGACCAGCAAATACCGGAAAAATTTCATAATTCCCCCCTCGGTTCGCAGACCCCACGGGGTGTCGCGGTTTCGGTTAACACCGATATTAACCCCAACCGCGCCGTCTGGCTATTCTTCCAGTTTCGGCGCGT
>CBIHPL010000593.1:0-2116 GCA_966212005.1 uncultured Asticcacaulis sp. | reverse complement strand
GGCGCCATGACCAGTCCCTCAACAAGCCGTCGGGGCCGCGCCACACCGGATTGCGCCACGGCGTGCAGTCATGGCTGAGACGGCGGACCGTCTCTTCGTCTATTTCGACGCCCAGGCCTGGGCCGGACAGGGCCGCCACCGTGCCGTCCCGTACGTCGAAGACTTCGGGGTTGTGCATATAGGTGAGCAGGTCATGTCCGCCGGTATTGTAGTGGATGCCGAGCGACATTTCCTGGATGACGAAATTGGGTGTCGCTAAGGCCAGTTGCATGCAGGCGGCAAGCGCAATCGGTCCCAGCGGACAGTGGGGGGCGATAGCGACGTCGTAGGCTTCGGCCATGGCGGCCATACGGCGGACCTCGGAGATGCCGCCTGCGTGGCTGAGATCGGGTTGCAGGATGTCGACCGAGGCGGCCTCGAGAAAAGGCTTGATGTCCCAGCGGCTGTAGAGACGCTCACCCAGCGCAATCGGAATGGTCGTCAGCGTTGACAACTGCGCGATGGCTTCGGCGTGTTCGCTGAGCAGCGGCTCTTCGATGAACAGCGGCCGCAAGGGTTCGAGCGCGCGCGCCAGCTGCTTAGCCATCGGCTTGTGGACGCGGCCGTGGAAGTCGATACCGGCATCCATGCCTTCGCTTTTGACGGCTTCAAGGCGCGTCAGTGTGGCGTCCAGCGAGCGCGGGCTGTCGAGCCAGCCCATCTCCTCGGTGCCGTTCATCTTAACGCAGGTGAAGCCTTGCGCCTTTCGAACACGGGCGGCCTCCGTGACGTCGGACGGACGATCGCCACCGATCCAGGCGTAGACGGGCACCCGGTCGCGCACCCTGCCGCCCAGAAGCTGCCATACGGGCACGCCCAGCGCCCTGCCTTTCAGGTCCCAAAGCGCCTGATCCAGTCCGGAGAGCGCCGACATCAGCACTGGCCCGCCACGATAGAAGCCGAGGCGGTAGGCGGTCTGCCAGGCATCTTCGATGCGTTCGGGATCGGCGCCGACAAAGCGGTCGCGCAGTGAGGCGAAGGCGCCTGCCACGGCTTCGCTATGGCCTTCCAGCGAGGCTTCGCCCCAGCCTGTGCGGCCGTCCTCAAGCTCGACGCGGACAAACAGCCATCGTGGCGGGACGGGAAAGGTTTCGATCTTGGCGATAGGAGAGGTCACGGTTGCGTACTCATTTCATGTGATTTTCGGATCGGCGCGTGCGGCGCCGCAAGATTGTCATTTTACGATCAGCCGGTATTCGGGAACCAGCCTGACTTCACCCAGCCGCGCCACCTGTCCGTCTTCGAATGACGGCTTGACCGAGGCGTCGAAATAGACCGGCGAATCCTGGCGCAGGGGCATGACCTGGACTGTCAAGGGCTTACCCAGTTTCCCGGCATAGCGCTTGAGGCCGATGCGCCAGACCCGGCCGTCATAATAGGTGTCGTCGAGCATTTCCGGGCCGGAGAACAGCCGCGCCACGTCGCCTTCGTAGGGGATGTCCAAGTATATATCGGCCACCTGATCCAGCACATTGGGCGGGAGGCCGATCGTCCAGGCCGCCGATGCCCCGAAGCTTTCCGGTACGGGGACCAATGGCGTATTGCGTGGCCCGGTCAGCTTGAGCGGCGGGGCCTTGCCGGCCGGCCGCAGGATTTTGATGTCCGCCCTGGGCGCGACAGCCGGGGTGGACGCCGTATAGCGATGGAAGATGTCGCCTGACTTGCTGGATGCAAGTTTTGCGTTCCCGTCAAGTTTGACCGGCTTCGGATAGAAAGCCACGGTAAAGCCAGGTTTTGTCTGGCGCAGCTCGATACCGCCGTCGGGGCTGGTAAAGACGTGCGCGTCGCTGAGCACCAGATGCTCGCGGCCCTGAAAGGCGAGCAAACTCAGGTCCTCGGCCTGGTCCATGGTGATCAGCAGGATACGCGCGGCCTCGCCCGATGCGCTGGTGATCGTGGTGATCCGGCCCAGGCGCGGCGTGACCTCGGCCGCGTTTCCCCGGACTTCGCGCCTTGCCCCCTTGACCGTTTTCGCCTGATCGATATCGAAGACGAAACGCGGCGCGATCTTTCCTGTCGTGGCGAAGACGTAGAGATCGCCCGCGCCGTCATTGAGCTTCGTCACCGGTTGCGCGGT
>CBIHPL010000592.1:0-2117 GCA_966212005.1 uncultured Asticcacaulis sp. | reverse complement strand
CGTCCGCCAGATTTGCTGGAGAATTTTCAGAAGGTCCTCGACCGTATGGTCTTTTTCAAAATCCGGCCCGAAATTCCAGCCGTCGGCATAGGTGCCGGTGTCCGTCCACAGGGCTTCGCACAGCCGGATGTAACCCGAAAGCGGTACCAGAACGTGCTGCCAGGGGCGGACCGCCTCGGGATAGCGGATCGACAGGACCTTACCCTGTTCGATCGCCCGGAAAAAGTCGGGCAGAAGCCGATGGTTTGCCCAGTCGCCGCCGCCGATCACATTGCCCGCACGGGCGGACGCCAGCGCCACGCCGCCGCCCTTGAAAAATGACTTGCGGTAGGCCGAAACGACCAGTTCCGCGCAGCCCTTGCTGTTGGAATAGGGATCATACCCGCCCATGGGTTCGTCTTCGCGATAGCCCCAGACCCATTCCTTGTTTTCGTAGCACTTGTCGCTGGTGACGACGAGGGCGGCGCGCGCGGACGGATAGCGGCGGACGGCTTCCAGAAAATTCACCGTCCCCATAACATTGGTCGCGTAGGTGCCTACGGGATCGATATAGGAGTCGCGCACGATCGGCTGGGCCGCCATGTGGATGGCGATGTCGGGACGCGCAGCCTCATAGGCTTGGTTCAGACTGTTTTCGTCGCGCACGTCGCCGATGACAGAGTGCACCAACTCATCGACCCGCGCCTCGCCATACATGTTAGGCGTTGTGTTCGGCGACAGGGCATAGCCGTAGACTTCGGCGCCTACGCTCTGCAGCCAAACAGACAGCCAGCTTCCCTTGAAGCCGGTGTGGCCCGTCAGAAAAACCCGTTTTCCCCGCCAGAACGCAGCATCCATTACCAACGCCCCCACGGGGCCTTGCCAGACTTCCAGTGGTTTTCAAGAACCACCTTGTCACGGACGGTATCCATGCACTGCCAGAAACCCTTGTGCCGATAGCAGTTCAACTGGCGATCCGCAGCCAGGCTCTTGAGCGGCGACTGCTCCCAGACCGTCGTGTCATCGGCGATCCGATCGAGAACCTTCGGAGACAGGACGAAGAAGCCGCCATTGATCCAGCCGCCATCACCGTCGGGCTTTTCTTCGAACGAAGTTACGCGCCCGTCTTCAATGATCACCGAACCGAAGCGGCCAGGAGGCTGAACCGTCGTCATCGTGGCTTCGCAGCCCGACGCCTTGTGACTGGCGATCAGTGCATCCAGATCCACGTCGGACAATCCGTCGCCGTAGGTCATGCAGAACATGTCCTCGTCCTTGACGTACTCAGCGACGCGCTTCAGGCGCCCCCCCGTCATGGAGTCCAGGCCGGTCTCAACCAGGGTTATGCGCCAGGGCTCGGCCTTGTTGCGATGAACCTCGATCTTGTTGCTCTGCACATCGATCGTAACATCCGCCAGGTGAAGCATGTAGTTGGCGAAGAATTCCTTAAAGGCATAGCCCTTGTAGCCCAGGCAGATAACAAAGTCGTTTATTCCAAAGCTGGAATAATACTTCATGATATGCCAGATGATCGGCTTATCACCGACAAGAACCATCGGCTTGGGCTTGACATCCGTCTCTTCACCCAGGCGCGTTCCCAGTCCCCCGGCCAGCAATACTACCTTCATTTACCCCTCACATCTAACTATTCAAGGCCGTCGAACGAACCGCCACATTCATACAAAGGTCCGGGCGTTTCATATTCATTATGCGACAGCGTGCAACTCATCAAAGTACTGTTGAGTATCACCAAAATAGGCAATCTTGCCGCCTGACAACACCAGAAGCTTATTGCACCGGCGCTTGATGAGGTCGGTGCTGTGTGTCGCCAGAATCAGGAGCTTCGACTTCTGGACAAAATCCTCCATGCGCCGCTCGGCTTTTTCCAGGAAATTGGCGTCACCCGCACCAATCCATTCATCCAGAACAAGAATTTCCGGATCAAAGCTGGTTGCCACGGCAAAAAGCAATCTCGCCGTCATACCCGCCGAATAGGTCCGGACCGGCAGATCCAAGAACGCACCAAGATCAGCGAAAGCCGAAACCTCCTCGATCTTTTCCTTGATGGCCGCCTTGTTCAGCCGGCGAAGAACGCCGATCAGCTTTATGTTCTCAACACCGGTCGCATCAATATCCAG
>CBIHPL010000591.1:0-2125 GCA_966212005.1 uncultured Asticcacaulis sp. | reverse complement strand
GCCGGGGACCGACTTTTGCAAGGTGGGGCAAAGGGGTGAACAGCGGGTAAATATGGTTAACGAAGTTGGGGAAGTTTACCCTGCCCCCACCGCATCCCTCCGACTGACTAATGGAACGAATCGCCCAGATAGACCCGGCGGACTTCCGGATCGTGCGTGATGGCTTCGGCGGAGCCTTCGAACAGCACCTCACCCGAATGGATGATCGAAGCGCGATCGACGATTTCCAGCGTTTCGCGGACATTGTGATCGGTGATCAGGATGCCGATGCCGCGCCCCTTCAGATAGGTGATGACTTCGCGGATGTCGCTGATCGCCAGCGGGTCGATACCGGCGAAGGGCTCGTCCAGCAGCATGAAGGACGGCTTGCCGGCCAGGGCCCGGGCGATCTCGACGCGCCGGCGCTCACCGCCCGACAGGGCCGAAGCCGGTGAGTTGCGGATATGGGTGATGTGCAGGTCTTCGAGCAGACGCGCGCAATCGTCCCTGACCTTTGCCGGGTTCTTTTCGCGCAGCTCGAGGACGGAGGTAACATTCTGCTCGACATTCATGCCGCGGAAAATCGACGCTTCCTGCGGCAGATATCCGATACCGAGACGCGCACGCTGGTACATCGGCTGGTGCGTGATGTCCTGGCCATCGAGCGTGATCGAGCCGTAGTCGGCCTCGACCAGGCCGGTGATCATGTAGAAGCAGGTCGTCTTGCCGGCGCCGTTAGGCCCCAGAAGGCCCACCACTTCACCGCGGCCGAGCCTGAGCGACACGCTCTTGACGACGGCGCGGTCCTTATAGGTCTTGCCGATGCCTTCGACCACGATGCCGTCACCGGTCGCGTTCCGGTCGGCCTGCGCCTTCGAAGAGGCTGAAAATGCGTCGGCGCTCACTGGGATTATGTCTCGCTTACGATCCGGCCTATTGGGCGGGCTTGTTCGAAGGATAAAGCACGCTGCGCACGCGGCCCTTGGTCTGGCCGCCCGGATTGGCGGTGAAGGTCGTGATGCCCTTGGACACCTGCGACACCAGACGGTTGCCGGTCGAGATGTTTTGACCCTGCTGCAGGATGACGTTCCCGGTTACGACCATGGTGTCATCTGCCTTGGTGTAAACGGCATTGTCGCCCTTCATGATCGTTTGCTGCCCCTGAGCATCGACGGTGACGTAGTAGATATTGCCGGTGGCTTCGATGCGGTTGATGTCACCGCCGGCCTGAGCATAGATGATCGTGGCATGATCAGTACGCAGGCGTGCCTTGTCCTGCAGAATTTCGACCCGGCCATCCAGATACATTGTGTTGGCCTGCTGATCGATGCGCTGCGAGTCCGAACCGACCTGAACCGGTCCGCCCTGACCCGACACCTGGGCCGTAGCAACGCCGCCGATCGCGGCCAAACCCGTCAGCGCCAGAGCCGTCAATGCCGCCGCCATGCGCATTTTCATCGTCCGTCCGTTTCTCGTGACCATTCCGCCAGCCTATTTCCTGTTGAGCGTCGTCCAGACCTTGTTGTCGCCCCGCCCTCTGAAGACGACGTCGGCGCCATTCTTTGAGATCATGAAGGACTCGCCGACAATATGACCCATGCTTCCGGTTCCTTCAATGCGTCTGTCGCCGGAGATCGTCAAGTCTTTAAGGTTGATGACCGCGGCTTCGGTGCGGAAGGTCATGTCCGATCCGCCCGAACGCATCACCACATTGCCCGTCAGGTGGAACAGTCCCCTGTCCACATCATAGAGGCCGCTGGCGGACGATATGTGGGTCGACTTGTTACTATCGCCCTTGAAATCGATCGCCGGTCCCTTGAGCTTGACGAGCGTCAGGTCGTCGCGAGTCTGGACCGCTTCTAGCCCGCTGATCGTAAACGGCGCGCCCGAACCGCTCAGCCCCGAATACCGTGGATTAATGGCGCGGATTTCGCGGTCCTTGGTACTGTAAGGGTCGAGCCCACCAATGATGCTGGTCACTGCGATCCAGCCGACATTCAATACGCCGATGCCGATGATCAGCGCCGGCAGATACCAGCCCGGATCGTCAGGCTTGGGCCACGCGATCGCGCCCAGGAAGAAGACGCTGACGATCGAGGTGATGTAGCCGATCGCCTTCCAGTCGAGGCCCGCATAGTGTTCGACG
>CBIHPL010000590.1:0-2126 GCA_966212005.1 uncultured Asticcacaulis sp. | reverse complement strand
TCTCGATGGCGCCATCTTCGTCGCCCACAATGTCAATTTCGATTACGGCTTTATCAGCAGCGAATTCGCCCGCGCCGGCATCCGTTTCCGTTTCCCGAAGCTGTGTACCTGCGCCTCGATGCGCAAACACTATCCAGGGCATGAATCGTATGGGTTGGCGAACCTGTGCCGGCAGTACAATATCCGGCTCGACAGCCATCACCGGGCCATGGCCGATGCGCGCGCCGCCGCCGACCTGCTGCGGCTGGTCAATGAGAAGCGGCTGGCAGCATAGAAAAGACCCCATCTTGGGGGAAGACGGGGCCTTATCTCTGTCTAGGAAACAGAAACGCGTATGTCCCGCCGGGAATAGGGAAATACGCGAAAGACTGACGGGCATCCCTGCCGCAGTCACGAATCTTGTAAACGATTACAAGCAAAAGTTCAAGCGAAAATGTCATCGTTGGACAATATGCCGGCCATGGCAATCGGTTGACGCGGTTTCAATTGATACTAGGTTAAAGCGTTGTGCAGCGATTTCAGCTCGATATCGTGGCAAGCAATAGAAAGAACAGGAGGACGCTCATGACATCGGCGATCGTTGGTTGGGGCCACACCCCGTTTGGCAAACTGGATGGTCAGTCGCTTGAAGACCTGATACAGGCGGCCTCACGTGAAGCCCTGGCCGATGCAGGTCTGACGGGAGCGGATATCGACGCGGTCTGGCTCGGCAACTTCAATGCAGGCATGGTGCCGGACGGGTTTGCGTCTTCGATGATCCTGGGCGCCGATGAGGGGCTGCGCTGGAAACCGGCGACGCGCGTCGAAAACGCCTGCGCCTCGGGTTCGGCCGCGCTCTATGCCGCCATGGACGCTATCGCGTCGGGGCGGGTGCGGACGGCCTTGGTGGTCGGCGCCGAAAAGATGACCGCTGTCGATGGTGCCGCTGTGACGCGCGCCCTGGGCGCTGCCAGCTATCAGAAGGAAGAGGCCGGATCGTCGTTTCCGATGATCTTCGCCGAATTCGCCAAGGCCTATGCGGACAAGTGGGGCGATCCGGTCGAGGCCATGGCGCATATCGCCGCCAAGAACCACGCTGCCGCCGTTCACAATCCGCTGGCGCAATTGCGTAAACCACTGGAACTCGACTTCTGTCTTCACGCTTCGGACAGGAACCCCATCATCGCCGCACCGCTGAAGAAAACCGATTGCTCGCTGGTGTCGGACGGGGCGGCGGCCCTGGTTCTTGTGCGCGCGGACATGGCGGGCGATTTCCGTCGCGCCGTCGGCTTCCGTGCCGCGCAACAGGTCAACGACCTTCTGCCCCTGGCGCAAAAGGACCTGACCGCGTTCGAAGGCCCGCGGCGTGCCTTTCAGGCGGCCTATCGCCAAGCCGGCGTCGGCGTCGATGACATCGCATTCGCCGAGGTCCATGACTGCTTCACCATCGCCGAGTTGCTGTCGGTCGAAGCCATGGGCCTAGCGGCTCAGGGCAAAGGCCGCGAACTGGTGATTGATGGCGGCACTGGCCGTAACGGCAAACTGCCGGTCAACATGTCAGGCGGGCTGAAAGCCAAGGGCCATCCGGTCGGCGCGACGGGTGTGTCCATGCACGTCATAGCCGCTAGGCAACTGACGGGTGAGGCAGGTGACATGCAATTGCCCGACCCCAAACTCGGTATGGTCTTCAATATGGGCGGCGGTGCAGTGGCGTCCTATGTGTCGATCCTGGAACGCCTTGGTTAGCACTTAGTAGTTCTTCGAATACTTCACGCTGACGGCCGTGCCGGTATTGCCGGCCTGCGACAGGATGCTGAGCGCGCGCGACAGGGCGATTTCGATCTGCGTCGCCGCAAAGCCCTTGGTGTCGGTGACGACCTCGACATAGACGCTGTTGGTCAGGTACTTGCCGGCGGCCAGCGACGTGCCGCGCCCGGTGGCGGCATCGGCGCCGATGATGCGCAGGCGATCGACGCCGGTCGCCGAGCGGATCGCCCCAAGCGGATTGAGTCCATTGCCGTTGCCGCGCAGATTGTTGACGGCCGAGGCCAGTTGCAGGGCTTCGGTCGCCGACAGGTCGGTCACACTCTGGCCGAACAGCAGGCGCGACAGTATCTCGTCCTGCGGCAAGGCGGGGGTCGACGAGA
>CBIHPL010000589.1:0-2137 GCA_966212005.1 uncultured Asticcacaulis sp. | reverse complement strand
AAGCCGGGAAGTGCTCTGTAAAGCCCGAGCCGCCATGGACCTGCATGGCGTCCTGAGTGACCTTCAGGCCTTTTTCGGTCAGGTAGGCCTTAATGACGGGAGTTAGCAAGCCCATATAGTCGCTTGCTTTTTCACGTGCTTTTTCATCTTCGGCCACGTGCTGGAAGTCTGCCTGCAATGCTCCCCACATAAGGAAGGCGCGACCGCCTTCGATCAGTGCGCGGCTTTCCAGCAGCATACGGCGGACGTCCGGGTGAACCAGGATGCTGTCGGCCGGCTTATCGGGCGATTTGGGGCCGGTGAGGGCGCGGCCCTGCAGGCGGTCCTTGGCGAACTGGCTGGCCGCGACATAGGCCGCGTGACCGATGGCCAAACCTTGCAGGCCCACGCCGTAGCGCGCTGCGTTCATCATGTAGAACATGATCTTCAGGCCCTCGTGCTCGCTGCCGAGCAGGAAGCCCGTGGCCTCTTCATAAACCATGACGCAGGTCGAATTGCCATGGATGCCCATCTTGTGCTCAAGACCGGCGCATTTCAGGCTGTTGCGCTCGCCCGGATTGCCGTTGGCATCGGGCAGGAACTTTGGCACCAGGAAGAGCGAGATACCCTTGACGCCTGCGGGGGCGCCTTCGATGCGCGCCAGGACCAGATGGCAGATGTTGGAGGTAAAGTCGTGCTCGCCGGCCGAAATCCAGATCTTCTGGCCGCTGATCCTGTAGCTGCCGTCGCCGTTCGGCACGGCCTTGGTACGCAGAAGGCCGAGATCGGTGCCGCAATGCGGCTCGGTCAGGTTCATCGTGCCCGACCATTCGCCGGAAATCAGCTTGGGGAGATAGAGCGCCTTCTGCTCATCGGTGCCGCCGGCGTGCAGCGCCGAAATGGCGCCTTCGGTCAGGCCGGGATACATGCCAAACGCCGACGATGCGCCCGACAGCATTTCGGAAAAGGCGGTGTTGACGAAGTGCGGCAGCCCCTGGCCACCATATTCGGGATCGTTCGACAGGGCAGTCCAGCCGGCTTCGGTCAGGGCCTTGTAGGCTTCCTTGTACCCCTTGGGCGCCGTCACGCTGCCGTCGGCGTTGAGCACGCAGCCTTCCTTGTCGCCCGTGATGTTGATCGGGTGGATAACCTCTTCGGTGAACTTGGCAGCCTCTTCCAGAATGGCCATGACCGTCGCCGAGTCGGCGTCGGCGAAGCCTTTCAGGTTGTTATACTGGTCGGTCTTGAAGACGTTTTCGATGAGAAACTGATAGTCGCGAACCGGGGCCTTGTAGCTCATTTGGGTTATCCCTGTATTAGATTTATTGTTCAATCGATATCCGAAAAGTGCGTAGCGGTTTTCGGAAAAATATCGCGTAAAAGCAAATAACTAGAAGCTGATCATCCTATATTGGATGATTAGCTTCTAGGCTTCGGATTGTTGGGCGGTTTCGGCTTCGACCTTCTGGACCTGTTCCTCCAGCCAGACACAGCCGGCCTGCATGTCGGAAATGGCCGCGTCGATATCCTCGCGCTGGCGTTTCAGGGTTTCGATCTGCTTGCGATACTTCACCAAGGTCGCCTTCATCTGCGAGGCGCCATGGTCCTTGGGCGTATAGAGGTCGAGGATTTCGTGGATTTCGATCAGTGAAAAGCCCAGGCGCTTGCCGCGCAGGATCAATTGCAGGCGGGCGCGGTCGCGCGGGCTGTACAGGCGTGTCTGGCCTTTGCGTTCGGGACTGATCAGCCCCTTGTCCTCATAAAAGCGCAAGGCACGCGCCGTCACGTCGAATTCCTTCGAGAGCTGGCGGATCGAATAGGTGCGGTTGTCCATCGGCTGCGGTTTCCGTCCTTACATTGTGATGGAATATCTTTACATTGACGTAAACGTCAAGATATTTGCATTCGTAATTGTGGTCAAGCGACAAGTGACCGCAACGTCAACTTTTCCGCATAAGGATGCCATAGGGGCCTGGCGATTGACGTGGTAACGGCTGCATGTAGATTGATACCGAACAGCGGGAGACAGGGTGATGATGCGACGTACGCGGCCTTTTTTGGCAACGGTCTGTCTTGCGGGACTTTTCGGATGCGCCGGCCAGACTCCGCCCAGGGGCGCGGAATTGCAACCACGACGCACGATTGCGACGGTGTGCGC
>CBIHPL010000588.1:0-2137 GCA_966212005.1 uncultured Asticcacaulis sp. | reverse complement strand
ATCGATTTCAAGGGCCGGTCCTGGCTCTTCTATCATGACAAGCTGCTGGACGGCGGCGGCAGCCACAAGCGGTCGATCACCTTCGCGCCCCTGACCTATGGCGCCGGCGACACCATTGTCGAGGTGAAGAAGTAAGGCCTCAGCCTGCCATCACCTCGTCGGCGGCGTCATAGTGCCGCCAGGTATTGCGGCCACTTGCCTTGGCGCGATAGAGCGCCAGGTCGGCGGATTTGTAGAGCGCGTCTTCCGTCGCACCGTCGCGCGGAAAAGCCGCCACGCCGATACTGGGGCTGGTTTGCAGACGATGCGCCTGGAAATGGACGTCGGCGACAAAGCTGTCGACGATGCGCCGGCACACGATATCGACGTCGCTGATCGCAGGCGCGCCCATCAAAACTATGGCGAATTCGTCACCGCCCAGGCGCGCCACGCAGTCGTTTTCTCGCAGGACGGCGCGCAGACGGATCGCCGCCTCCTTAAGCAGCGCGTCGCCGGCGTCGTGGCCCAGGGTGTCATTGACCTGTTTAAAGCGGTCGAGATCGATCAGCAGCAGGCTGAAGCCCGTCTTTTCCCGGCGCGCCCAGGCCATGGCCTTGCGGATATCCTCGTGGAACATCCGCCGGTTCGGCAGGCCGGTCAGGGCGTCGAAATAGGCCATATGCTCAAGTTTGGTCTGGCTCTGCATAAGTTCGGCCGTGCGCTCCTCGACCAGCGCCTCGAGCTGGCGCTGGCGGCGGCGAAGGACGCTGGTGCGCAGGTGAACCAGGGCGGTGATCGCCGAGATCCCAGCGACGCCCGCCATGAAGTAGAACCACCAGCTCTGATACCAGGCCGGCAGGACGTGAACGGGTACGCTGAGCGTGCGGGTGCTCCAGACGCCGTCGCGGTTGGAGCCCTGGAGCTTCAAGACATAGCGGCCCGGCGGCAGGTTGGTATAGGTGGCGACGCGATGGCTGGAATCGGTTTCGTTCCAGTCGTTCTCAAAGCCTTCGAGACGATAGCGGTAGCGGTTGCGGTCGGGCGCCGACAGGTCGAGCGCCGAGAATTCGACCGAGATGTTCTTGCCGGGCTGAACCGTCAGCGTGGTGTTGCCGATGCTGTTGAATGGCGCGGCCGCCTGCGTTTCACGGCCGACGCGGATGTCGCTGATGACCAGGGGCGGCGCATAGGTCCAGGCATTTATCATGTCCGGCCGCACGACCAGGACCGCTGAAGCGCCGCTGAACACAAGCTCGCCGTGCGATGTCTGCGTGCCCGAGCCGACCCAGTAGTTGCTGACCGAAAGCCCGCTTTCGCGCCCGACGGCGCGCACGCTGAAGGTGTCGGCGTTGATTATGGCCAACCCGGAATCAGTCGATGCCCATATGCGTCCCCGCCGGTCAGTCAGAAGCTTGTCGACATTGGCGTCCGGCAGTCCGTCGCGTACGCCGATACGGCGGAAAGTCAGCTGGCCCTTGGCATCGCGTCCGGTGACGATATCTATGCCGCCGCCCGATGTGCCGACCCACAGCCGGTCCCTGGTGTCGATCAGCAGTGTGGTGACGTAGCCGGCACTTAAGCCCTGGCCGGTCTTGCCGGCGCGAATATGTTCAATACGGCCATCGGCGGTCACGCGGTTCAGACCGTTTTCGGTCCCGATCCACAACGTGCCGTCGCGAGCGACCGCCACCACATTGGCGCGGTCATCAGTCAGGCCGGTAATGTGCAGGGGGGCATTACCGGGACGCGCCGGATCGATGCGCCACACGCCGTCCTGACCGGCAAGCCACAGATGTTCACCGGCGCGCGTCAGCCCGACCGTATATTCAGCAGGATCGCGTCCCGGTATATTCACGCGCCGGACGGCGTTGCCTTTCATATCGCTGCGGTAAAGACCCTGTCCCGTGGCGATAAACACGTCCTTTCCGACCGCCATGAAGTCCCAGACATAGTTCTGCGGCAGGGCGGTTTCAGGGCGGCGCGAGTCCGGCACAAGGCTGTGGACCCGGCCTCTTACAGGATCGACGATGTCGATGCCCTTGCGCAACAGGCCCATCCACAGCCGGCCGTCGGGCATTTCGCGCATGGACAGGGCGCCGGTTTCGGACATGTCGGCCGGCCGGCCGGTCGCGCCGGATATGACCGAAAATGCCCCCTG
>CBIHPL010000587.1:0-2172 GCA_966212005.1 uncultured Asticcacaulis sp. | reverse complement strand
TGGATGCGCGACTATGGCATCGAGGGTGTTCGGTTGCCGCGTTTCGTCACCCGCCTGCCGCAGGAGTACAAAGAGAACGACCAGGTCCTGAGAAACATCATGGCGGCGGCGCGCGACAATGACCGGGTCTTTGCCATAGAGTATGACGTAACCGATGCCAAAGGCGATGTATTCGCCGCCCTGAAGTCCGACTGGCAGCGCCTCGAAAAGATGGGAGTCACCAAACAGCCCGGTTATCAGATGGATGCGGGCAAGCCCGTCGTGTCTTTATGGGGACTGGGCTTCGGTGACGGGCGGCACATCTCCGATCCGGACAAGGCGTTTCAGATCATTACCTGGTTCAAGAGCCAGGGCGTAACCGTCATGGGCGGCGTGCCGGGCTACTGGACCAGCCTCAGCCGCGACAGCGCAAGGGATCCGCGCTGGACAAAGGTCTATGCCGCCTTCGACATCATCCAGCCATGGTCGGTCGGCCGCTATCATAGCCCAGGCGAAGCGGCGGAATGGGCGAATACGCATTATCCCGTGGACATCGCCACGACACGGCGCAACGGCCAGCGATATATGCCGGTCATCTTCCCCGGCTTTTCCTGGAAAGGGTCTCACCGCGAGGCAAAAAGCAATGCTGTGCCGCGGGACGGTGGCGACTTCCTGTGGCAGCAGGCGCTGGCGGCGAAGAAGGCAGGGGCGAAAATGATCAAGATCGCCATGTTCGACGAGGTCAACGAGGCGACGGCGATCTTCAAGGTCGCGGCGGCACAGGATCTTGTCCCCGAAGACGGCGATTGGGTGACGCTGGATGCAGACGGTAAAGCCTTGCCGAGCGATCACTACCTGAGCGTCGCCGGCAAGATCGGTGACCTGTTTCCTGAATGACTTCAGGACCAGAATAACCTCAGGGCCAGAATAACCTCAGGGATGAAGCAGCGACATCGCCTGCACGCCCGCAAGAAGCGTCACCAGCGCCGCGGCGATGGAGACATACCTGCGCGAGAAAAGCCGCATCCTTGGTCCAGCAACCGCCGCAGCGAAAGGCACGGGCCGCAGCCGGCCCGCCACAGCCCGCATGGGCACGTAGGTCTTTGGCTCCGGCAGAAACTTTTGCAGGGCGTCGATGAACGTCTTTTTGTCGGTCGCCTCGATCCGCAGCCTTAGCCGGCCGGCGCGCGCCATGCGGATGGTGTGAAGCCGGCGCTCTTCGCGCCCGGCGAAAATGGAGGTTGAAGGACCTGGCCGGAGCCGCAGCAGCGCCGCCTGCGTGGCGATAAAGCGCGTCATGTCGGACACCTGGGCGTCGTCCCCGGCCGTAAGCGACAACTCGCACGGCGTATCTATGGAATGCCGTTCGAACCGGAGCTGCATCGGTCCATATTCTGCTGAAACCGAATTTATCAGCCGGCTGGCGCGCCAGTCGACTTCGGGATGGCGCCGTTGCAGACCATGCAAGGTCTGCACGGCGGGCACGGAGCGATGTTCGATCGTCACGCTGACCGTACGTTTGTCCGCAGCGTAATGCCCTGCCTTATCGAAAATAGAGAGAATAGTGGCGTCGTCGGCGTCAGGAATACTGTAACGCCTGGTTCTGACCTTGTCTTTCACGGCTTGTCCCCTGTTACCGCAAGCGTGCAATTATCTTCCAGCCTTCTCGGCTTCCAAACGATCTCAACAAAAGTTCGTTAAAAATTACTCAAAGTAGTGAGAAATCGATAGCATCGAAAAAGTAGAAAATTATCTGCAAACTAATCAATAGAATAAATACTGAATATGGCATTAATCATAAAAATAAAAATGCCATTAAAATCCATATGTTTTCTTGGCCTCCAGGGGCGGCTCAGTACCGCGTAAACAGTAGAGTACCATCATTATGCTTAACAGGAATAAACTACGTTCCGCAATCGTTTCTATGGCCCTGGTCTTTGGACTCGGCGGAATAAGCGGTATTGCCCAGGCCGGACCGGCCATCGGAACCGTCGGTCACGCCAGCCGTGATGAAGCACTCATAAAGTCGTACTTCGACATGATGCAGTATCGCAACCTGACGCGATACCGCTTCGACGCCTATCTGACCGCTGACCGGGACGCCTACCGTGTGTCCATGGTGCGGATGATGCATAAGCAGGCCAAGTCCCATGGTATTGTGCTGCGGCCGATCCTGGCCTTCCCGCTGGCATT
>CBIHPL010000586.1:0-2175 GCA_966212005.1 uncultured Asticcacaulis sp. | reverse complement strand
ACCGGGTCAGCTCCGGTGTCGGCCTCGTCATGTCGGGGGGTTCGGGGAACTGGGGCGCCTGTTATTGGGGACGCGAAATCGATATCTTGATGCGGCCGGCGGGCGGCAACGAGCCGATGATGCCGGCAGAGGCAATGGCTTCGGACGACAGGGCCTTGATTTTTTCCCGCATCATCTTGCGGGCCCGCAGCACGGCCGACAGGTTGCCGAGCGCTTCGGCCAGATTACCGCCGGTCTTGGCCTGGATGGCGATGACGATGGTGAAAAAGCGCAGTTCGGGCGACTCGATATTGTCGCTCATCTTTTCCAGCGCGCTTTCCAGTGACATGCCCACGCCGACATTTTCCACCAGGCGCTGGAATTCGGGGCCCAGGGGAGCCGGGCTTTCCTTGGCGATGATTTTGAGCCCGTCATTGACCGGCAGGCCCGACTTGATGCCGCGGACAATAATGTCCATGGCGTTCGGGAACTCGGCGGTGAATTTCTTAAGGCGTCCGGCCGCAATGAAACTCAGGACCCAGCGCGGCGCACCATAACCGAAGGCAAAGCCGGCGCCGATCGCGATCAGCAGCTTGAACATGAGCTGCATTTTCAGAAGGAGTATGGGAACGAAAAAGGCGACGACACCCACGATGACGCTGTAGATCATGAACTGGGTCGTATTTGGTTTCAGGCCGGCATACAGCATGCGTGCACGCAAGGTCAGACGCTTCTTGCGCTCGCGCTTTTCCGCTTCTTTCAGCTGTTCGGTGATCTGCTTGCGGCGCTCTTCCGGAGTCTTGGCAGCCCCCTTCTGACGCTTGGCGCGCGTGGCCTGGCGCACGCCGATCGCCGCCGTGCGCTTGGTCAGGGCAGGTGAGGACGATGAGCCGCTCGTAAACACGAAGCCGACACTGGCCAGGATGATGAAGCCCAGAAAGGCAATGGCGATGGTGGTCAGCATGCCAGGATCACGTGTGCGCTATTCCGCAGCATCGAGCGCCTCCGCCAGTTCGCGTTCGAGGCCATAATACTTGGCGCGGTCCCAGAAGCGCGGACGGCCGATGCCGGTTGAACGGTGACGGCCAACGATCTTGCCTTCCTTGTTCTCACCCTCGATCTCGTAGAGGAACAGGTCCTGGGTAATGATGACGTCGCCTTCCAGACCCAGGACCTCGGTGACGTGGGTGATGCGGCGTGAACCGTCGCGCAGGCGGGCCGCCTGGATGATCAGGTCGATCGAGCCGACGATCATTTCGCGGATGGTCTTGGACGGCAGGCCGTAGCCACCCATGGTGATCATCGATTCGAGACGCGACACGGCTTCACGCGGACTGTTGGCGTGCAGTGTGCCCATCGAGCCGTCGTGGCCGGTGTTCATGGCCTGAAGCAGGTCGAATGCCTCGGGGCCACGGACTTCGCCGACGATGATGCGTTCGGGCCGCATACGCAGACAGTTCTTGACGAGATCGCGCATGGTGATCGAGCCCTGGCCTTCGAGGTTGGGCGGCCGGGTTTCCAGGCGGACGACGTGGGGCTGCTGAAGCTGCAGTTCGGCGGCGTCTTCGCAGGTCACGACGCGTTCGGTCGGATCGATGAAGGCCGTCATGGTGTTGAGCAGGGTGGTCTTGCCCGAACCGGTACCGCCGGAAATCAGGACGTTACAGCGTGACGCGCCGATGACGCCCAGCACACGCGCGCCTTCCGGGCTGATGGAGCCGAACTCCACCAGGTTGCGCATGGTCAGCTTGTCTTTCTTGAACTTCCGGATGGTCAGGGTCGGCCCGTCGAGCGCCAGCGGAGGCGCGATAACGTTAACGCGGGACCCATCCGGCAGGCGGGCGTCGCAGATCGGCGAGCTTTCGTCGACGCGGCGGCCGACCTGGCTGACGATGCGCTGACAGATGTTCATCAGCTGCTGGTTGTCGCGGAAACGGACATTGGTCAGCTGGACCTTGCCGGCGACTTCGATGAAGACGCGATGCGCGCCATTGACCATGATATCGGCGATGTCATCGCGCGCCAGCAGGGGTTCCAGCGGCCCGTAGCCCAGGACGTCGTTGATGATGTCCTGGACCAGGTTGTCCTGTTCGGACACCGACATGGATACGTTCTTGATGGCGACCAGCTCGGCGACGATGTCGCGGATTTCTTCGGACGCCGCCTTGTGGTCGAGCGAGGCCAGCTGGCTGAGGT
>CBIHPL010000585.1:0-2177 GCA_966212005.1 uncultured Asticcacaulis sp. | reverse complement strand
TAACCCGACGAAGGGGCTGCTTTTGGCGCTGGAGAGTTACAAGGTTGACGGATTTTACGACGAATTGTTCCGCAAGGACGGTGTGGCGCACCCTGCCGCGCAGCCGCTCATCGAGCAGATAGACAAGCTCAGTCGTAACGAACTGAAGCGCCGGCAAAAACAGGCCGAGGACATCCTTTACCAGTCGGGCAATACCTTCAACGTCTATGGCGACAAGAAGGGCACTGAGAAAATCCTGCCATTCGACATCATCCCGCGCATGGTGTCGGCAAAGGACTGGGCCAAACTCGAACGCGGCATCAGCCAGCGCATTCAAGCCCTGAACCTGTTCATCCAGGACATTTACAACGACCAGAATATCGTCAAGGACGGCGTCATTCCCGCCGAGATGATCTTCTCATCGCAGTGCTACCTCAAGCAATGCGAAGGCCTGTCGCCGCCGAAGGGTGTATGGACGCACATCTCCGGCACCGACTTCGTGCGCGACGCCGATGGCGAGTTCTACGTCCTCGAAGACAACCTGCGCTGTCCGTCGGGTATCTCCTACGTGCTGGAAAACCGCGCCGTTCTGAAACGTATCCTGCCCGCCGCCTTCCAGACCATGAAGGTCCGGCCCGTCAGTGACTACGGCGACCATCTCTATCGGACGCTCAAGCACATCGCACCCCACGGCAAGGACGATCCGAATATCATCGTGCTGACGCCGGGCATATATAATTCCGCCTATTTCGAACACGCCTATCTGGCGCAGCAGATGGGGGTGGCGCTGGCGCAGGGCTCCGACCTGGTGGTCGAGGACGACAAGGTCTATATGCGCACCACCGCCGGCCTGCATCAGGTCGACGTCATCTACCGCCGCATCGACGACGAATTCATCGATCCGGAAATCTTCCGGCCCGACTCGCTGCTGGGCGTTCCCGGCATCATGCGCTGCTACCGCAAGGGCAATGTCGCCCTGGCCAATGCGCCAGGGACCGGCATCGCCGACGACAAGGCCATCTATGCCTACGTCCCCAGGATCGTGAAATACTATCTCGGCGAAGAGGCGATCGCCCAGAACGTCCGCACCTATATCTGCGAGGACGATTCCGACCGCAAATACGTTCTGGAGAACCTCGACAAGCTGGTAGTCAAGGCCGTCAACCTGTCGGGCGGCTACGGCATGCTGATCGGCCCCAAGAGCACAAAGGCCGAGCAAAAGGAATTCGCCGCCAAGATCAAGGCGAAACCGCGCGACTATATCGCCCAGCCGACACTGGCCCTGTCGCGTTGCCCGACACTCTGCGGCAGTGGCATCGAAGGCCGCCACGTCGATTTCCGTCCCTACTCGCTCTATGGCGAGGAGATCTTCACCCTGCCCGGCGGCCTGACGCGCGTGGCTTTGAAAAAAGGCTCGCTGGTCGTCAACTCCTCCCAGGGCGGCGGCTCCAAGGATACCTGGGTCATCGGCGAAGATGGAGGCCTCCATGCTTAGCCGTGTCGCCAACTCCATCTACTGGATGTCGCGCTATCTCGAACGCGCCGACAATGTCGCCCGCTTCATCGACGTCAACTTCCATCTGATGCTCGACATGAGCCTGTCGAAGGACGAGACGCAGTGGTATCCGGTCGTGGCGACCTCGGGCGACGATGAGGATTTCAACAAGCGCTACCAGACGGCCGACGAACGCACCGTCGTCAAGTTCCTGACTTTCGACGACAGGAACCCGAATTCGATCCTGCAGTGCATCTATCGCGCGCGTGAAAACGCCCGGACGGTGCGCGAGATCATCCCCGTCGAGATGTGGGAAAAGATCAACGAACTCTACCATCTGACCCAGGCGCACAGCCGCAAGCGGTCACTGGCCGATCTCTACGACTATTACCGCGAAGTCCGCCTGTCCGGCCACCTGTTCACCGGCCTGATGTACAACACGATGAGCCGCTATTCCGGCTGGCAGTTCGCCCATATGGGCCAGATGCTGGAACGCGCGGACAAGACCGCCCGGCTGCTGGACGTGAAATACTTCATCCTGCTGCCGCATGGCGAAGTCATCGACAGCGCCTATGATGCCGTCCAGTGGGGCGCCGTGCTGAAGTCGGTCAACGCGCTGGAGATGTACCGCCAGCAGTACCACAGCATCAACTATCGCGACGTCACGGCATTCCTGCTGTTCAGCAAGGCGTTTCCGCGTTCG
>CBIHPL010000584.1:0-2180 GCA_966212005.1 uncultured Asticcacaulis sp. | reverse complement strand
AACCCCCGGGGCGCTGCGTGTGCGGCCCCGCTTTTCTATTTGAAGTCCGCCGGGATATCGCCGCCCCGGTCCTCGAGTTCCCGCATGGTCGCCCGCAGCAGTGTTGCGTCGCTGGCGTTTTCGGCCATGCCGAGTTCGCGCGCCAGGGATTCACGCGTTTCCTGCGTCGGCTCAACGCCACAAAGGGTCAAGAGATCGTCCAGGGACTGTCGCCAGTTCAGTTCGCGCCCTTCCATGGCGGCTGCGTAGTCGAGAACGGCTTCGACATCAACGCGTTCCATAAGCGGCACCAGAGGAGGCGCTCCCAAGGGCGTGGTCATGCTGCCCGCGGGTTCCAGCGCTGCCGGTTCCATCACCGGCGGCGGTGTTTCCTGATCCAGCGTCGGCGCTTCATCGCGATGGCTGAAGATAAAGTCCTCGATGGCTTCAAGGACCGTCGCATAGAAGGTCGCCATGGCCTAATCCTTCAGGTTGGCCGGCACCTGGCCGCCCGACTTTTCCAGTTCGCGCATGACGGCCTTGTGCAGCCAGATGTTCATGGTGGCCGAGTCGTTCATATCGCCGGTGTAGCCCAGTTCCTGCGCCAGTTCCTTGCGGTTCTGAAGGCTGGAATCGATCCCGCACAGCTTCATCAGGTCGACGATCGACTGACGCCAGTTAAGCGGCTGGCCGGCTTCACGCGCTTCCTGGTCGAGAATGGCTTCGATATCGACGCGCTCCTGTACATCGGCGACCGCAGGCTGGGCGGCCGGCGCGGGCTGAGCCTGGGCCGCTGGGGTTGCCGGCCGGGGGGCGGCGGTTGCGGGCGCTGCCTGGGCCTGTCCCGACTTGCCAACGCTGATGAACTTCTTGCCGAAGAGGAAATCCTTGATCGAACTGAAAACACCCATGTGAAGCTCCCAAAAATCTGAGCCCACCCCGTTACGTCTGTTTCGCGCGAACCGCTGTAAAATTGCGATAGCTACTTGCCGTGCAGACGGTGATGAAACTTAGGGACCGTCTCGCTGGCCAAGCGGTCCGCCATCTCGCGCACGCGGCTTTCGGCGCCACTGATCATGTCGGGGATCAGCTCGGCTTCGGGCAGGTTCTTCCAGTATTTCCTGGGCATGTGCGTCTGCATGGATTTCACCTTAAGCCGCGCCGGATTGAAGATATTAGCGAAATAGGTCCGCCACAGCTCGTCCGTCTCATCGTTCAGGTCCGGGCGCGCGGCGGGTTCGTCATCGACGCCAAGGTGTTCGCCATCCCAGGAGGCTGTACCCTTCGGTGTGGCGATGACCCAGTCCATGTCGCCGAAACGCCGTTGAAAGAAAGGCGCGGTGCGATGGACGATATGATGGTCGGGTTCGAACCAGGCAACAAAGGCCCGGCGCGTTGTGTCCGACGGCACTTCCTTGAACCGCACAAAGGCGGTCATCTTATGTTCGTCGCGGTGGACGGATTTGACCATAAGACGAGCGCGCGACACGTCGGGATCAGACGCAATTTCCAGCAGGGCTTTTTCGGTTTGCAGCCGCCACAGCAGGCGGTAGGCGAGGGTGAAGCGCGCCGGGTCGCTGTGGCAAATCAGTTGTTCGGCCAGGTCGATAAAGGCTTTCGGAACGGAAGGGGTCCTGCTCACTGTCTGCTTCGCAGATGGTTCGCCCTCGCCATTTGGAGGGGAGGGCAGAGAGAAGAGGTCATCTGACGTTTGTTCGGTTGCCCATTCGACGTCACGCGGCGCGATGCCGCGGCTCAGAAGATCGCGGGCGGCTGAGCGCCATTCGCTGAAATCACCGCGGCCACGCAAGACGATTGTCATGGAGCGGTCCGGTTACTTCAGGCCCAGCTTGACCTTGAGCTCGGTCGACAGGTCGCCGGTCTGTTCCCAAACCATATTGGCCCGCTTGCAGTGGCTGGTTTCTCCCAGCCACTGCTCATAGGGATCGGTCTTGACCGTGGCGAACGGCGTCCAGCCGGCCTTGTCCGGGTCTGGGGTCGGCAGGAATTCGCCGCACAGCACATATTGCCTGTCGCCATTATGCGGAACGTAACCCAGGCGGACATTGCGGACATCAGCCGCGTGTGGCTGGTGCGCCTGAAAATCCTGGGCCGCATAGCCGATCATCGTGTCCTTGACGCCGGGTGTGCCCAGCAGTTGCGTGCCGGCGAGGAGAGCGAGGAGGAGTGTCTTCATGATT
>CBIHPL010000583.1:0-2182 GCA_966212005.1 uncultured Asticcacaulis sp. | reverse complement strand
CGGCATGCGGCTCGCGCCATCGAAGCCCAGTCCATCGAGCGTGATATTGGCGACAACCCACGGCGCGTAGGTAAAACCCGAGGCATCGATACCCGCCAGACGCGCCGCCACGAAGCGCGGTCCGGCCAGGATCACCGTCTTTGCGGTCATGCATCTGTAGGTGCCATCGCTGTCGTAATAGGACAGCCGCGCCCCGTCATCCATATGTTCGACCTGGCGCACCGTGACGCCCGTGCGCAGGCGATCCGTTACCGGAGCCGCCAGCTTTTCAGCCAGAAAGCCGTTGCCCTCCGGCCAGACCAGGACACTGTCAGGCGAGGTGTTGGCGGCACGGCCATTGCGGCCGGCAAAATAGTGGATGCCGGCATAGGCCGAAATCTCGTCATGCCTGACGCCGAAATCGTCGCGGCAGCCATAGTCGACAAAGCCGTGAAGATTGGCCGAAGTGTAGCCACGGCTCTCCATCCACGCCTTCATGGTCAGGCGGTCGAGGGCTCTTGCGTCAGGATCGCCGGAACTTTCGTCCACGGGAATGGCGAACCAGCGCCGCCCATCGGGTCCGCGTCTGTGACGGAAAGCGTCCATATCCTTCAGGAAGCGGTCGTACTGCTCCCTGTCCTGCCTACTGGCGCCGATGGTCGGCAACAGGCCTTCCTGCCATCGGCCGGCGACGTAGAGCCGCTCATCCGGGTCATTGAGGATATAGTCTTCGTTATAGGCGGGTTCGGCATCGCTGCCGCCGGTTATGATTCCAAATTTCCGGAAAAGATCCTTGATCTCGCCAGACTCGTCGCTGAGCAAAGGCACGTAGTGCGCGCCCCAGGGATATGCCGATACAGCGTTGTGGCCACTGTGCGAATTGCCGCCGAAATGGTCTTCGAGTTCCAGAAGGACGAGGTCCCGAACACCGGAGGCATTGAGCGTATAGGCCGCGCTCAGGCCCGAAATGCCGGCACCGACGATGACGACGTCGTGGTGCTCGCCACTGTCGGTGGCGGTTGGCGCGGGTTCACGCAAGCGGTGGCCGCGCTTGGCATTGGCGCCGACAATGCCGCCCCCGATAAGCCGTTTCGGCTTGACCTGCTCCCAAAGCCACGGCGACAGCGCCACAAGGCCAAGCCCCGCGGCCCCCGCTCCATACAATATCTGCCGGCGTGTGGACGGACGCATGTCAGTAGATCAGATACTTCGACCATTCCTCGTCGAAGTAGTGAATGAGGGCCTGGTTATCGAGGCGCTGGACCTCGGTCTTGACGCGGGACATGTCCGGCGGGAAGTGGAACATGTCTTCGACCGCCTCGGCATCGACAAAACGCAAGCCTGCCGGAAAGGCCGTGGGTGTGCGATAGGGTTTTTGCCCGGCAATGATATAGCCCCAGTCGCCGAAGGCCGGGACCAGCACATGATAGGGCGCGGTCTGAAACCCGCTGGCCTGCAGCGTCGCATCGATGCACCAGAAGGATTTACGCGCCACCAGCGGCGAAGTCGACTTGACCACCGCCAGGGCATCGGGCGTCATAACCCTGTGCAGCGAACGGTAAAACGATGTCGTATAAAGCTTGCCGATCGAGAAGTTGGACGGGTCGGGCAGGTCGATAATCACTGCATCGAACCGCGGCGGCGCCTTTTCCTTCTGCTGCGTCTTCAGCCACAAAAAGGCGTCGGTATTGATAACCTTCAGCTTGGGCGAGCGCAGCGCATCCTTGTTCAGCTTGCGCAAAAGGTTGCTGGACGAAAATAGCTTCGTCATCGCCGGGTCGAGGTCGACCAGCGTCGCCTGCTCGACATTCGGATATTTCAACACTTCCCGAAGCGCCAGGCCGTCGCCGCCTCCGATGATCAGGACGCGCTTCGCATTGGGCAAGGCCGCCATGACAGGATGCACCAGGGCTTCGTGGTAGCGGTATTCGTCCTGGGATGAGAATTGCAGGTTGGAATTGAGATAGAGGCGGACGTCGTCCTGCTGCCGCGTGATGACGATGCGCTGATAGGGCGTGGACTTGGCATAGACGATATGGCCGGCAAAGCTGCTGGTTTCGGCTATCGACGACAGCTTGTCGGAATAGGCAAAGCCAAGGGTCAGGATGACCAGGCCGGCGACAGCCGAAGCCTTGTGCAGGCGCGCCCATGGAATGGGTTCTTTCAGCGCATAGAGCAGCCAAAGCGCCACACCGGTATTCAG
>CBIHPL010000582.1:0-2186 GCA_966212005.1 uncultured Asticcacaulis sp. | reverse complement strand
TGGTCGATCAACCGACGGGAACTTTTCCGCAGATGATCGGGCCGCCCTCCTGCGGCTGGAAGAGCGTGTGGCGCCTATTGTCGAGGCTTATCAGATAAAGCATCCTGACAAAAATATTCTGCGCATCAATTGGCGCCGTCAATTGACGATCACAGACGCTGAAAAGGATATCATAGATCGTTATCAGCGGGCTTATCTGCCGGATTACTGGCTTGCGGGTGCGCTGGTGGCGATTAAGACCACAACTTTGACCAAGAACTATCGGGTGACCACAAGTGACATTGGCCGAGGCATGGCTCCTGGGGCGAGCATGACTTCCGATGTGTATTTTGATCGGATTATCCCAATGGAAGTGATCTTCACTGGTGCGCAATGCGTTGCCGCGCTGCGCAAAGAGGCTGGTTTGCCTCTCCAGCCTTTGCACGACCACCCGATTTCAGTCTTGGTCAGCCGCGGCTACAACGTATTCGACATTGAGGCAGGGTTGGAGAATCAGGCAAATACCGGAAAGGTCAAGGGACCGGTCGGCAAGGCGGCATGTGGCACGATGGAACAATTTGACGCCTATCTTGCTAAACTCGTGGCTTCGACGACGCGATGACGCTCATCCCTTCGGATGCGCGCTGGCATAGGCGGCCAGAAGTTTCTCGGTATCGACCTGGGTATATTTCTGCGTCGTGGACAACGATGCATGGCCCAGCAGTTCCTGGATCGAACGCAGGTCCGCGCCCGAGCCGAGCAGATGGGTGGCAAACGAGTGACGCAGCGCATGCGGGGTGGCGCGGTCGCTCAGGCCCAGGCGCGAGCGCATATGCTGGACACTGGCCTGGACATGGCGCGCGGACAATTCGCCGCCGCGTTTGGCGCGGAACAGCTTCTCATGAGCCTGCAATGTAAACGGCTGCCTGGCTTTGTAAGCTTCGATGGCATCACGCACAGCGGGCAGAACCGGCAGGACGCGCATCTTGTTGCCCTTGCCGGTGACGCGCAGAGTATCGGTCAATGGCGTGTCGGCAATCGTCAGGGCCAGGGCTTCGGAAATCCGCAGGCCCAACCCGTAAAGCAGCATGTAAACGGCTTCGTCGCGGGCATTTTCCCAATCGTCGCGATCCGCATCCATGCGCGTTTCGGTGATAAGGCCAATTGCCTGGTCCGGATTGAGCGGACGGGGCAGGGTGGCCTTCAGGCGCGGACCGCGCAGCATGGCAACCTGGGCATTGGCCATGTCGTGATGCAGGTCCAGCCATTTGTGGAAGGTCTTGATCGCCGATACGTGCTGGGCCACTGACCGCGGCGACAGGGGCGGGTCCTTGGCGCGGAGATGCGCCATCCAGCCACGCAGATCGGCGGAGGACACCGACACCACATCTTCAAGCGCCGGTTCGCTACCTAAGGTACGAGCCAGATGTCCGAGATAATGTCTGAGCGCATGGCCATAGGCCTCAAGGGTGCGCGGCGAACATCGCCGCTGCCCCTTAAGCCACTGTAACCATTGAAATTGCGCGTCGGTCAAATCCATGACTGGGCCGGCGGGCGTGCTATTGCGTTTTGGCGGCCTCCCTGCCCCGCCGCAAAGAATGCCGGAGACGGTGAGAGGGCTTACTCCAAACAACACCTTGTTGGGTCGGGGAGGGAGACCAAAACGGCGCAAAGCGCACGTCCGTTTATACTCCATGTGAGAACAGAACGGGATAAGTTAAGCGTAAAGGATAAGCAAAGATTTGCTAAGTACGCGTTACCAGACCGTGATAGCGGCAGCGTTATAATACCGGCCAGCGGTCGGCGACACGCTCAACGACGCGAGCGACGAAGGCGACCAGTTCGGCCCCCATTTCCGGCGAGAAGCCGTCGAAATCATTTGAACCGAACGCGACAATTCCCGGTCGTCCTTCGCGCCACAAGGCGATGCGCAGGACCGCGGCTGACTTGATGCGGCGGACGTCGTCATCGACCAGGACGCGGCAGACGCCATCGGGACCAAGGAGGCTCAGCCCCTGCTCGCCAATGATGTAATCAACGCCGCCGTCGTCCAGCGTCTTCCAGCCCAGCGGTACAGGGCCGGTGTTCTCCAGCGCGATCGATGCGGCGACCAGACCGAAACGATTGCGAGCCTCTTCGTGCAGACGGCGAGCCAGATCGGAATGGTTGCGCGCTTCCATCAGGCTTAGGCAAAGGCCGTGCGTCTG
>CBIHPL010000581.1:0-2201 GCA_966212005.1 uncultured Asticcacaulis sp. | reverse complement strand
AAATATGCTTGTCCCTACGCGCGCTTTCAGTCGGCCATGTTCGACCGCGACACACTGATCATCTCTTACGCCCATGAACGTGGGGAGCCGCGCGCCCACCACAAGAAGGGGACGAGCTGGGAAGGGCGGGGCCACTGCATCGACTGCGATTCCTGCGTCGTCGTCTGTCCGATGGGGATCGATATCCGCAATGGACTTCAGTTCGACTGCATCTCATGCGGTCTGTGTATCGACGCCTGCAATTCGGTCATGGAAAAAGTCATGCTGCCGCGCGGCCTCATACATTACGACACCGAGAACAATCAGGAGCGGCGCACCGCAGAAGTCTCAGCGGGTCTGCCGCCGTCCAAGGGCAGAATGCGTTGGATCCGGCCGCGCACCGTATTCTACGCCGCCATCATGTCGCTGGTAGGTGCGCTGATGCTGGGCGCCGTGCTCATGCGCACCCAGACCGACCTCAACGTCATCCATAACCGCTCGCCGCTGTATGTCCGCCTGTCGAGCGGGGACATCCGCAACAATTACCAGCTGAAGGTGCTCAACAAGACGCATTCCGACCGCACCTATCGGGTCAGCGTCGACGGTATTCCGTTGAAGGCGATTGAGCTTCTGTCGGCCGGGGACATGCCTGTGCGGACTCTGACCGTGCCCGCCAACAGCGTCGGGGAGTTCCGTGTCCAGCTCATCACGGCCGCCGGCGATCCGGGCCGTACCCCCGTGACCTTTACTCTGACCGATCCCTCCACGCGAAAGGTTGCCCGGCATGCCAGCTACTTCATCAAACCCTGAACTGTCGCAGGACGAGATCGACCGCAGACGCGGCAGAGTCGTGCCCTGGGTTATCGCGGCGTTTTATCTCAAATTCATATCGGCCGTTATCGGCTTCGTCGTCAATGCTTTTAGCAACCCGCCCAATGAGGTGACGGGCGAAGCCTATGCCAAGGGACTGGCGTACAACGAGACGCTCACCAAGGCGGCGGCACAGGACGTGTTGGGCTGGCAATCGGAGACGGTCTACGACAAGGGGCGGGTCGTGTTCCGCCTGCGTGACAATCGCGGTGACGCCATTGAGCAGGCGCAGGCGCGGGCCTGGCTGGTCCATCCTGCCATCAAGGCGAATGACCGGACCTTCGATCTTCACCCGGTGGGGCCCGGCGTCTATGCGGCCGATGCGCCGCTGCCGTCGAAGGGGCGGTGGACCGTTCACGTCACCGCCGAACTGCGCGGCCGCGAATACCAATCCGTCACCAGTATCACGGTGGACTGAACGCTGTGGCTATTTTCCTGGTCCTCATCCCTTTGGCGTTCTTTCTGGGACTGGCGGGTCTGGGCGGCCTGCTGTGGGCCTTGAACAGTGGTCAGTACGACGATCTGGAAGGCCATGCCGCGCGCATCCTGAAGCCGGAAGAGGACGAACAATGACCGCCGCTCTCGATTTCTCCTGTTTCGCCCGCGAGGACGACGGCCGGCGATCGCTCTACTTGCAGGTCGAAGGCATGCGCTGCGCCAGCTGCGCGTGGAAGATCGAGCAGGCATTGTCGGCGCATCCTGGCGTAGAGGCCAGGATCAATTTTTCCACGCAGCGCCTGCGCCTCAGTTGGCCGAGGGCGTCGGGCTCCGAGAGCGCCAACGCGTTCGCGGAAGAAATCGAAGCCCTGGGTTTTCACGTCGCGCCGTTCGATCCCGACAGCCGCGCCGCCCAGGCCAGGCTCGAGGAACGGACGCTCCTGACCTATCTGGCGGTGTCGGGCTTTGCCACCGCCGCGATCATGCTTTTTGCCGATGCACTCTGGTTTTCGCGCGATCTTGAAGGGCCGTCGCGCGACCTGATGCACTGGTTCATGGGGCTGATCGCCATGCCGGCAACGCTTTATTGCGGCCAGCCCTTCTTCCGGTCGGCCGTTTCTGCGTTGAAATCTGGCCGCGCCAATATGGATGTGCCGATCTCTTTGGCGGTGATCCTCGCCAACGCCCTCTCGCTGTTCGAAACCATCAACCATGGCCGCTACGTCTATTTCGACGCGTCGATCATGCTGCTCTTCTTTCTGCTGATTGGCCGCTATCTCGACCTGAAGGCGCGCGGCAAGGCGCGCGAGGCAGCGCAAGGGCTACTGGCCATGCTCGACGGCACTGCGCGCGTCCTGAAGGACGGCCAGCCGGTGGCGGTCCGCATTCGCGACGTCCGGCCCGGCGACGTGCTC
>CBIHPL010000580.1:0-2202 GCA_966212005.1 uncultured Asticcacaulis sp. | reverse complement strand
CAGACGGACGATGGGCAGGCGCGAGTCCAGCCACTTTTCGATGCCCGTCTTGGGCTGGTAGGTCGATTGATGGTCACTCATGTGGCTCTCCCTTAACCGACCTTGATCTTGGCGTCGCTGAGGAACTCATACTGAGGTACCTCAAGGTTCTTCGGTGCGGGACCGCCGCGAATCCGGCCCGACGTATCGTAGTCCGAACCATGGCAGGGACAGAACCAGCCGTTGAACTCACCGCCGCCGAAGTTCGGCACGCAGCCCAGATGGGTGCAGACGCCGATGACGACGAGGTATTGTTCGTGGCCCTTCTTGACGCGCTCTTCGTCGGTCTGCGGGTCGCGCATTCCCTTGATGTCGGCGCTCTGGGCCGCCTTGATCTCGGCAGGCGTGCGATGGCGGACGAACAAGGGCTTGCCGCGCCACTTGACGACGGCCTGCATGCCCTCGGTGACTTTCGACAGGTCGTATTCGATGGAGGCCAGGGCCAGGGTGTCGGCGGCCGGGTTCATCTGGCCGATGAGCGGAATAAGCGCCATGCCGGCGGCTCCCGCGGCACCGGCGCCGGCCGCTATATATATAAAGTCGCGACGGCTGGGGTCTTCCCCGGTCGTGACGGAATTGTGCGAAACCTCGCTCACCTTTGCCACCTCATTCAATACCAAAACGCCCCATGAAGACGGCTTCCTTGAGGAAGGTCTTCAGAAGCGCCGATTCCGCGAGTCGCTGCCGCTCCGGATGCCGAAGCTACATAGACGAATTTTAAAAAAGCTCAAACCTTCCCTCACCGCTCCCGACAGCACCCAAACGGCGCACATAAAGCTTGCCCTGCTCGGATAAGCGCTAGGGGAAGCGCTTGCCTCACGACTGTCGGAAAGCTCCGGAAAACGGAAAAGGACACCGCCCTGAAGCGGCAAATCCGTCTATAACCACAATTGCGTCATAGATACAAACCGCCTTTTGCCATTTTTCGCATCGAATTACAGCACCAACGCTCTCCTGTGCTAAAGCCCGCCTGCGGCGCGCCCTGACGCCGCATGGCAAAATCCTCGTCCTTGGTGTGGTTTTCATGCGTCTTGCCCTCTTCCAGCCCGATATTCCCCAGAATCTGGGCGCCGCCATCCGTCTGTGCGCGGCGCTCGAGGTCGAACTGGACGTCATCGAACCCTGCGGCTTTCCGTTGAGCGACAAGGCGATAAAGCGCGCCGCAATGGATTACGGATCGTGCGCTAAAGTGTCGCACCATTCCGGCTGGGAGGCTTTTCGCGCGTCCCTGGCCGCTTCGGCGCGACTGATTCTGTTTACGACGCGTGCGGCGGCGCCTTACACTGCGTTCGCCTTCGCCGACGACGACGTTCTTCTGATGGGGCGTGAAAGCGCCGGTGTGCCTGACGAGGTCCACGCAGCAGCCGACCATCGCCTTTTCATTCCGATAAGCGCCAATGCCCGTTCGATCAACGTCGTTACGGCCGCCTCCATGGCGCTTGGCGAAGCCCTGCGGCAAACAGCGCGCTTTCCGGTCCGTCCCTGACGCAGTATATCCGCGCAATGACCGACACTGCCCCTGTTCTTATCGACCGCCAGCAACAGGCTTCCGCCTGGTTCCGGCACTTACGTGATTCGATCTGCGCCGCGTTCGAGCGCCTCGAAGATGAGGCGCCCGCCGAACTCTATGGGGAAACCGCCGGGCGCTTTGTGCGCACGCCGTGGGATCGCCCCGAAGGCGGCGGCGGCGAAATGTCGATCATGAAGGGCCGTCTGTTCGAAAAAGTCGGCGTGCACATCTCGACCGTTCACGGCACCTTCTCGCCCGAATTCGCCAGGACCGTTCCCGGCGCGGCGGAAGACCCGCGCTTTCACGCCACCGGCATTTCGCTGATCGCGCACATGACCAATCCGCACGTTCCCGCCGTGCACATGAATACGCGCTTCATCACCACGACTCAGAGCTGGTTCGGCGGCGGCGGGGATCTAACCCCTTTGATGGCGGCCGACCGCCATCAGGACGCGCCGGACGCGCGGCGGTTCCATGCCGCATTCAAGGACGCTTGCGACCGCTTCGATCCCGCCTATTACGACAGGTTCAGGGCGTGGTGCGATGAGTACTTCTACCTGCCCCACCGCAAGGAGCCACGCGGCGTCGGCGGCATCTTCTACGACCACCTGAACAGCGGCGACCACGACACCGACTTCGCCTTTACCAAAGCC
>CBIHPL010000579.1:0-2203 GCA_966212005.1 uncultured Asticcacaulis sp. | reverse complement strand
TGCTGCGACGCGACGCCTTTACGCCATCCTTGACCTTCGATCGGCACGGTGTTCTGGCGCCTGCCGATTTTCCGACGGACGCGCCGGGCCTTGGGCTTGAACCCTCAGGCCTGGCGTTTGAGATGAAAGCCCGCCCAGATCAGCACCATCAGGGCCAGTACGACGTGAAAGCTGGCCGGGATCGGATTGTCGAAGAAGCTGTGACCGCCGAGGAGAGTAGCGCCGAGGACGAGGCGGAGGATGTCGAAGGCGAGATAAAGCCCGCCAAGACAGGCAAGAACCTGGCCGAGCTTCCGCCGGCGGGTCAGCGTGCCCTTGCCAACCTTGGCAAGAAACGACAGGCTTCCGGCGATGATCGCGACCTGGGAGAGCAGAAGGACGGGATAGGGCAGGAGGCCTGACTGCCAGCGTTCGAACGCTGGCAGCCACGGGACGTAACCCACGGCCTGGACGGCCTGCATCACGACACGGCAGACGAAGGCGCCCAGCAGAATGGCGAACGCGGCGGTCAGGCGCTTTTCGGTCAGCATGATGGGTAATCCTCCCCAGGTTTACGGGTGGCATCCGGCAGACAGTTTGGCAAGGTTACGGCTGGCAAATCTCTACAATTGTGGCTGCGGCGATAACGGGTGTCCCGGTATTTGGTGCGCAGCCCTCTCAACAAATCCCGCTGACGGAGTTCGCCAAATGGTGGTATTGAAAGAACGGGCGGCGGGCGGATTTCAACGGGACACACATCATGACCACGCACGCCGCGCCGCCGCTCAACGCCGTCGATCCGACCCTTGAGCGCGGAGGTGGGCAGATTGTCGGCGGCAAGACGTCCTTCAGCGTCGACGAGGCGGCCGGACAGATCACCCGCTACGGCTATTCGCAGTCAGGCTATGGCGCTCTCGGCCAGCCCGCGACGGTTACCTACGCCTTTCGGTCGAGCGCCCCGTCCTCCATGCCGTCGGATACGGGGGGCTTTTCCGTCTTCAACGCCGCCCAGATCGTCGCCGCGGAGATGGCCCTGCAGTCGTGGTCCGATGTCGCCAACCTGACCTTTGTCCGTGCAGGAAATGGCACCGGCGGCCCCGGCACATATTCCAATAACGCCACGCTCCTGTTCGCCAACTATTCGACCGGGGCGTCGGCAGCCGCGGCCTTCGCCTATTTCCCGTACGATCCGTCCTGGAACAGCTTCGATAGCGATGTCTGGGTGAACAGCACCCTGTTCTATAACAGCTCGCCCGCCTTGTTCGGCTACGGCCAGACGACCCTGGTCCACGAAATCGGCCACGCCCTGGGGCTGGCCCATCCAGGCGATTACAATGCCGCGCCAGGCGTCACCATCACATATGCGGCCCATGCCGAATATGCCGAGGATACGCGCCAGTACGCGGTGATGAGCTATTTCGACGAAAGCAATACCGGCGGCTGGAACAATTACCGCTATGCCTCAGCTCCGCTCATGGACGATATCGCCGCGGCGCAAAGGCTTTACGGCGCCAATATGTCTATGCGGACGGGCGACACGACCTATGGATTCAATGCCACTGCGGGGCGGGCGTGGTTCGACGCAGGCACCGCGGCGGGGACCGTTATATTCTGCGTATGGGACGCCGGCGGGACGGACAGGCTCGACTTTTCCGGCTATGCCGACAATGCCCTGGTCGATCTGCGCGCGACGCATTTTTCCAGCGTTGGCGGACTGGTCGGCAATGTCTCCATCGCCCAAGGCGTGACCATCGAAAATGCCGTCACGGGCAGCGGCAACGACCGGATCATCGGTAACGCGGTCAGCAATGTCATAGACGGTGGCGGCGGCGACGACAGCCTTTTCGGCGGAGCCCGCTGGGATACGCTGCGTGGTGGCGGCGGCAATGACACGCTCGATGGCGGGCTCGACAACGACCAGATGTTCGGGGGGCTCGGCAATGACACCTATTATGTCGATCATGTCGGAGACCGGGTGAACGAAAACACACTGGCGAACGAGGGTAACGACACGGTTTGCGCGGCGATCAGCTGGAACATGACCACCTACGTTGAGGCGGTGGTGCTGACCGGCGCCGGCAATATTTCCAGCACCGGCAACAGTCTCCATAATGTAATGACCGGCAATGCCGGCAATAATGCGCTGACCGGCGCCTATGGCCACGATACCCTGTGGGGAATGGATGGCGACGACGCGCTCGACGGCGGCATGGACAGCGACGTT
>CBIHPL010000578.1:0-2209 GCA_966212005.1 uncultured Asticcacaulis sp. | reverse complement strand
TACGCGATCCGCGGCGAGGACGACCCGGCCTTCAAGCCCTACGGCGCCACCGAGGTCCGCTCGGCCGCCAACGCCTTCCTGGAGATGAAGGAACGCATCCAGCGCCAGATCGAACAGCGCACCACACTGCTCGCCTCGGTCAGCCATGACCTGCGCACGCCCCTGACCCGGCTCAAGCTCGAACTCGCCATGACCGAGCAGGACGCCGCCACCCAGCGCATGAAGCAGGACGTGTCCGAAATGGCCTATATGATCGACGAATACCTGGCCTTCGCACGCGGCGAAATCGCCGAGGACACCGATACCGTCATTGTGCGCAACCTGGTCGAAGGCATCCGCGACAGCACGCGCCGCGCCGGCCACGACCTCGCCATCGATCTTCCCTTCGATGAGTTGTCCATCCGCATTCGCACTCTTTCGATCCAGCGCGCCCTGACCAACCTGGTTATGAACGGCTTTCACTACGGCAATCATGTCCGGCTGTCGGCCGAGCTGAATACCGGCAAGGACAGCCGCACCCTTGCCCTGCACGTCGATGACGATGGCCCAGGCATCGCGCCGGAAAAACGCGAAGACGCCTTCAAGCCGTTCTCGCGCCTGGACGACTCGCGCAACCAGAATATCCAGGGCGTGGGACTGGGTCTCGCCATCGCGCGCGACATCGTGCGTGGGCACGGCGGCGACCTGACGCTCGACACCAGCCCGATGGGGGGGCTGCGCGCCACCGTCACCCTTCCTGCCGAATAAAGGCCGGGCCTTCACGGAACCGTCACAGAAACGAACTACGGACGCGGCAACATCCATAAAGGTTCGCCATGACATTCCGCCGTCCGATGTTCGCCGTCGCCGCGATTGCATTTGCCGCCACGCTAGGCGCCTGCGCGCCCCTGCATCCTGAACTGGTGTCGGACTCTAGACTGGTCGCGAACGGCACCGGCAGGCCCGTTCTGGCCAGCGCGGAAACGGCGGCCGTGGGCAGCGGGAACCTCGACAGCGCCGACGATCCCGAAGTCTGGGTCAACCCGGACAATCCTGCCGATGCGCTCATCATTGCAACCGACAAGAAGGCCGGCCTCTATCTCTACAACATCGACGGGTCAGTCGCCGATTTCGTCGCCCACGGTCCGCTCAACAATGTCGATCTGCGCAATACCCCTCAAGGACCGCTGATCGCCGCATCGGACCGCGTCAGGAATGGTGTCGCCCTCTTCCGCCTGACGTCGGCACATAAGCTCGAAACGCTCGCCTTTCGGCCGCTTGCGACCTCGGAGGCCTATGGCTTCTGCATGGGAGTGGTCAATGGCGCGACCGTGGTCGCCGTCGTCGGCATCCATGGCGACGTCGCGATCGCCAAGCTCAATGCGGCGGACGGCTACAGCCTCTCGGAGGAAAAGCGCTTTGCCGTCGGCTCACAGTCCGAAGGCTGCGTCATTGACGATCAAACCGGCCAGTTTTACGTCGCCGAAGAAAATGTCGGTATCTGGCAATATAGCCTGAACGACTGGCCCACCGTCGGCGCCGCACGCACGCAGGTGGCGGCCGCCCCTTCGGATATGCTCAAGCCTGACGTCGAGGGCCTGACCATCCTGCGCGAAGGCGCGAAGTCCTACCTGATCGCGTCGTCCCAGGGCGACAGCGCCTTCGCCATCTGGCGGATCGACGGCGCAACGCCTGCCTATTCCGGCCGTTTCTCGGTCTATCCGGGCAATGGCATCGACGCAGTGACCGGCACCGATGGCGTGGCATCCGTGGGTGGGCAGGTAGGGCCTTATCGGAACGGCGTCGTGGTCATGCAGGATGATTCAGACACCGACGGCGAGACGCCGACGTCCGCACGCGTCCGTCAGAACTTCAAGATTGTCGATTGGAATAATATCAAGACGGCGCTGAAGCTGGACTAAGAGCCGGATCCGAAGGCCCTTCACCCAAGCTCTTTGGAACGTCTGTGTGCGGCTTGGACGGCTTCAAGGATCAGTTCGTCCAGGCCGTTGCCCGGCGCGCACAGGACGTTCAATGCCGCTTCGGTCGTCCCACCGGGAGAGGCGACCTTGCGGATCAGGTCGTCGGGTTCTTCGCCGGTCGTGTCCAGCAGGCGGGCTGCGGAGATCAGCGTGCCGCGCGCCAGGTCGCGTGCGTGGCCATAGGACAGACCGGTCGCCCGGCCAGCCTTTTCCAGCGCCCGGACAAAAGCATAAACATAGGCGGGCCC
>CBIHPL010000577.1:0-2224 GCA_966212005.1 uncultured Asticcacaulis sp. | reverse complement strand
TGCGGCCGCGGACTTCGATGGTTTCAGCCTCGACCTTGCCTTCGATATTGCCCGATTCACCGACCGTAAGGTGGTTGACGCGGACATCGCCCTTGACCGTCCCGTCGAGATGCAGATCGCCGGTGCCCGTGACGTTGCCGTCGATCAGCAGGCCCGAGCCGACGCTGGAGAACGGCTTGGCGCCGCCCATCGAGCCCATGCCCGCCACTGGCGACGATGGCTTCTTGGTGAGGTTGAGGTTGGGCGCCTCGACCGAAGGGGCCACCGGTGCCACGGTGGGCTGCGGCTTCGCCGGAGCGGGCTTGTTAGTTTTGTTGAACATAGTCACCTGCCTTTAGAAAACGTGCGGGATTTTGCGGGCGGCTGTTGATCCACACTTCGTAATGAAGGTGGGTGCCGGTAGAACGTCCGGAATTACCCATGGACGCGATGCGCTGGTCGACGGCGACGCGCTGGCCGGCGCGGACGCTGAAAGCGGCCAAGTGGGCGTACCGAGTCTTGAAGCCGTTGCCATGGTCGATTTCAACGCAGTTGCCATAGCCGGAGCGGACGCCGACAAAGGCGACGACGCCGGGGGCCGTGGCATAGATGGGGGTGAGGTAGGCGCCGGAGAAGTCCTGGCCCTGGTGGAAACGCGGCGTACGGTTGAACGGATCGAAGCGGACGCCGAAGCCCGACGTCGTGCGGGTGCCGATGGTCGGGCGGCCGAACGGTATGCGTTCCGAATTGCGCTGCAGACCGCGCATGTCGCTCAGGTCGTTGGCGGCGTTGGAAATGCGCTCGGCAAAGTCCTCGTCGACGCCCAGGATGACCGAAAGCGCCTTGGCGTCCTTTCCGGCCAACGGCCCGGACTGCCCGCCGCCGGCGAACGAGGCGGGGTTGAGGCCAGCGAGACGGAAGGCAAGGCGCAGGCGTTCGGCGCGTGTCTTGGCGAAGACCTCGGCCTGGCTGATCATGCGTTCCTGCTCTGCGCGAATGGAATAGATGCGTTCGACGGGCGGAAGGTTCTGGTCGATCGGCGCCGGAGACAGCGCAGCAGCTGCGCCTGGTACGCCCTTGAAATCCTTCAGGACTTGGGCAAGCGCATTATGCCGCTTTTCAACTGTGTTGGCCAGATCTTCCAGCGAGCCCGTATTGGCGTTGGCCTGTTGCATGGCCAGGTCGAGACGGGCCTGACGGTCGGCAATCCAGCGTTCGGACTGCGCCTTCATCATGCGCATCTGGTTTTCGGCCGAGGTGCCCTGGGTGGCGGTAAAGAAGACGGTAAAGCTGGTCGAAACGAGAAGCCAGCACAGGATGGCGGAAATGATGACGGCCAGCACGAACTGCTTGCCCGTCGTCAGGACATGGCCATGGGTCTCCCCTCCCGAGCGTATGTAGAGGTGACGCTCCGGGAAGATACTCTCCACGAAGGCACCCAAGCGTTTGAAGCTTGTTTTACTCATCACCGCACCCTAAACCTTTTATTAAGTATGCATATGAGCATGCGGCAGCGCAAGGCGTATGTTCCAGGGTGATTCGCGCGGTCTGCGACTTATTCCCCAACGGGTATGAAAACAAATGCGTCGATCTTTGCTGCATCGCCCTGACCAAGCCCTTGTCCCATTATGAAAATCTTATTTTGTCATTTTCAAGTTCGGTGCCGCTAACATGGCTGTGTAACAAGGTTGTGACCAGTCAGGCCGTAAGGGCTTTGAGGGCGGCCAGAACATTTTCGACGTGGCCCTTGATGCGGACCTTGCGCCATTCCTTACGGATCATGCCCTCCGGGTCGATGACGAAGGTCGACCGGTCGGTACCCATATACTGCCGGCCATAGAGCGATTTTTCGATCCATGATCCGAATGCGTCTATGGTGGCCGTGGTTTCATCCGAAATAAGCGGCATTTTTAGTCCGTATTTGCGGATGAACTTGTCGTGGTCCTTCAGACTGTCCTTGGACAGGCCATACAGCCCGACGCCCAACGCGGCGAATTCCTGGGCGGCGTCGGAAAACGCGCAGGCTTCCTTGGTGCATGTTTCGGTATCGTCGGCGGGGTAGAAAAAGATGACCGTCCAGCGGCCCTTCAACGACGCCCGTGTTACAGTGCCGCCGCCTGAGACCGGCAGTGCGAAGTCCGGCACAGGCCGTGGCTGGAAAGACAGGGCGGGGGATGGGGTCTTCGCCATCGGCTTGCCTTTGTCTGGGAATAAAAGTCGGATAAATCGGCAAATTTCCTCCTAT
>CBIHPL010000576.1:0-2234 GCA_966212005.1 uncultured Asticcacaulis sp. | reverse complement strand
CAGGTGATCCGGCCGGACGGCCTGTCGATCCAGCTGTCCTCGCCGGCGATCGACGACCTGGGCCAGGCGGGTGCTGCCGGCAGCGTCGACACCCACTTCGTCAAACGTTTCGGCGCCGCCATGCTGCTGTCCGTGGTCAACGGACTGGCCGGCGCGCTCAGCAAGAATACGTCCAACACCATCGTCATCGGCGGTGCGAACGACGCCAAGAATGTCGCGGCCGAAGCCTTGTCCAGCGACGTCAAGATTCCGCCGACCATCAAGGTTCCGCAGGGCGCGCCGATCCAGGTCTTCGCCGCCCGCGACCTGGATTTCGCATTGTAACCGCCATGGCCGCTCCGCTCGATGTCGAAAACTCAGGCGTGGTGACGCTGGACGGCGTCTATCTTCGCACCTATCTGAAGCCGTTCCTGCCCTGGCTGGAACGCGACGACGTCACGGAAATCCTGGTCAACAAGCCGTTCGAAGTCTGGATCGAAATCTCTGGCGAGCCGAACATGCGCTGCGTCGAAATGCCGGAGGTCGATGACATCCTGCTGGCGCGGCTGGCGGCGCAGATCGCGCGGGTCGCGCACCAGGGCATCAACCGTGAAAGCCCGTTGCTCGCGGCCAGCCTGCCCAGCGGCGAACGCGTGCAACTGGTCGGTCCGCCGGCGTCGAAGCACTGGGCCATGGCCATCCGCCGCCACCGCATGATCAACATGTCGCTCGACGACTATGACCGGGGAGCGATCAAGCCTGTCGATCATGGCCATGGCCGCGACGAACTGGAATACGCCCGCGCCGAACCTATCAAGTTCCTGAAGGAAGCGGTGACTTCGCGCAAGACGATCCTTATCTCGGGCGGCACATCGTCCGGCAAGACGACCTTCCTCAACGCCATGCTCAAGATCATACCCGAGCATGAGCGTATCATCCTGGTCGAGGACACCGCCGAAATCGTCGACAACCACGCCAATTCCTTACGCCTGGTCGCCGTCAAGGGCGAGCTGGGTGAGGCCAAGGTGACGATCAACGACCTGCTGCAGGCTTCCCTGCGTTTGCGTCCCGACCGCATCATCGTGGGTGAAATTCGCGGCGAGGAAGCGCAGACCTTCCTGCGCGCCATCAACACCGGCCACCCGGGCTCCTTCACCACGGCGCATGCCAATACACCGAAAGGCGCGCTTGAGCAGATTGCGCTCATGGTCATGCAGGGCGGCACGCAACTGACGCGCAGTGAGACCCTGGCCTATGCGACATCGCTGATCGACGTTGTGGTCCAGCTGAACCGGGTGGGGGGCGAACGGGTTATTTCCGACATATATCTTCCGCAGTAGAGACATTCGCTTCGATCTGCGGAATTATTTTTAAAATTGAAATAGATATCGCGACGCTTGTTATATTTGGAAGGCATTTTTCAAAACTGAAATATTCATATTGGTATTCTCGCCGCAATCGGTTGCTAGGTCTCACGATCATCAGTCAGCCGGGAGTAGCAAAAAATGACCGATCATCACGACCATCCTGAATCCCCCAGCCTGTCGCTGGATCTCGCCGTCATGGGACGCCGCAGGGCGCTGCTTATGATGGGCGGGGCCGTGACCACCGCAGCCCTGGCGTCCTGCGGAGGGGGCGGGAGTTCGTCCGGCACCACGGTCAGCACGTCTTCTTCGTCCTCAAGCAGCAGTTCGTCATCGTCGAGCAGCAGCAGTTCTTCGTCATCTTCGTCATCTTCGTCGTCGAGCAGTTCTGCGGGCACCTGTACCGAGGCGGCTGTCGAAACCAACGGACCCTATCCCGCCGACGGCACCAATACGATCAGCGGCAGCGTCGTCAATGTCCTGACCCAGAGCGGCATCGTCCGCAGCGACATTCGCACCAGCTTTGGCTCCTTGTCGGGCACGGCGGCGGGCGTGCCCCTGACCCTGACCATCACGGTCCAGGACGCCGACCTCGGCTGCGCGGCCCTTACCAGCTACGCCGTCTATATCTGGCATTGCGATCGCGCCGGGCTCTATTCGCTCTATTCCAGCGGTGTGACCAACCAGAACTATCTGCGCGGCGTCCAGGTAACCAATTCCAGCGGCCAGGTGACTTTCACCACCATCTTCCCGGCCTGTTACTCGGGCCGTATGCCGCACATTCACGTCGAGGTCTATGCCAGTCAGTCGACTGCGACCACGGCCAACAATGCCGTCAAGATCACGCAACTCGCCTTCGATCGTACGACCTGCCAGTCGGTCTACAACAAC
>CBIHPL010000575.1:0-2244 GCA_966212005.1 uncultured Asticcacaulis sp. | reverse complement strand
CTGCCGCCACTGACGCTTCGCCAGCGGCAGGCCTTATCCGCAGAGTCACAAGCCCCTGGGGCGAACGGACGTGGCTGCGTGTTTACTGTATCGCCATCGCCATGGCCCTGTTCCTCAGCTTTACCGGCGCCATGGGCAGCCAGGGCGTCCCCATGCTGATGCGCCTGGGCTACTGGTTGACGGTAATGCTGGGCGGAACCGTTTCGGTCCAGCTGGTCAGCCTGATCACGTGCCGCTTCAAAGGCATGGAGCCGCTCGCGGAAGCCGTTGTGCAGTTTCTGCTGGCCGTGCCCGCGGTGACGGTGACTGTGTGGTTGATCGAAGGGCTATATTTCGGCAACACCCTCGACCCGCGGATGCTGGTACCGACCGCCGGGCCCGTCACGATTATCACTTTCGCCATGTCGGCCCTGCAATACCTGGGCGAACGCACGCCACGGCAGAGCCATGTCCATTCCGGCCCGAGTCAGACAGAACCGGCCCTGGCCTTTCGCGAACGACTGCCATTCAAGTACCAAAAGGCCGACATCTACGCCCTTTCAGCCGAAGACCATTATCTGCGGGTACATACCTCGGCCGGCCAGACCCTGATCCTGATGCGGCTCTATGACGCCATCCGCGAACTTGATGGCATCGAAGGCTCGCAAGTCCATCGCTCGTGGTGGGTGGCGAAAGACGCGGTAAGCGATGTGTCCCGCGGTGACGGCAGACTGACCCTGACCCTCAAAGGCGAGGTCGTTGCCCCCGTCAGCCGCAGCTATGCCAAGGTTCTAAAGGCTGAGGGCTGGTTTTAAGAAGGCTGCTCGAGCACCTTGTCGAGCTTCTCGAAACTCTGCCGCCAACCTTCGGTCGAGCCCATGCCGTCAAAGGCGTCGCGTTCGGCCTGGGAGGCGAAGACCTGCTCAACCGTCACCTGAGTTTCCCGTTCGCCGAGCGCATGGAAGGTCACCGTGGTTATCACGGTCAGGGAGGGAAGCGTGTCCTCGTCGCCGCCGGCCTTGGTGAACTGCAGGGCCAGATAGTCATGCCAGTTGGCGGGGTGGTCGTCGTGGTGCATCTCCATGACGAGGCGGCTTGGTTCAGCCACCTCCAGATATTCGCCCTGCAACGGATATGCATCGTCATCGGCGCCGTACATGATAAGTGCGAACCGGCCCGCCGGCCGCACGTCAAGTGTCGCATCGGTGTTGAACCCGTGCGGTCCCCACCAGCGCGCGATCTGGGCCTCGTCCGTCCAGGCCCGCCACAGGTCCGCGACGCCGGCGTCGAAGGTCCGGCTCATAACGACGGAAACATTGGTGCGGGTGAAGCTCGTATCGGCCATAGATCATATGCTCCCTTATCGTGGAGCAAGGGTGAGCGCCGCGGCCTAAAAAAACAATGCGGCGCTCTTGGGCCTAAGCCTTTTCGGCCAGCGCCTTCAAACGGTTCAGGCCCTTTTCGAAGTCATTGCCGACCAGGGTGTCCATATCCATGAACAGGTGCATGATCTTGGCAGGAAAAGGCACCGGCCCGCTCATCTTCCACGTAACCAGGGTCTCCTCGCCTTCATCGATAAGGTGGAACTGCGTGTCATTGGTCGCCTTGAACGGCCGCAGAAAGTCGAGCTTGATATCGACCGAAGACGGCGCTTCGGCGTGGTGGATTTCCATGCGTCCGGCGCCGACGCGTTTGTTTCCTTCCCATTCGTAGATGGCTCCGACGCCCGATGGCGGACCGGAATAGGCGCGGCGCAGATCGGGGTCGAGGTCCTCCCACGGTGACCATTTTCCCCAGCCCTCGGGCTGAAAATTGGCGATAAGGGGATAAATCTCCGCCGGTTTGGCGCGAATGAGCAGGGAACGCTTGACGGTGAAGGTATCGGGCCGCGTCGCCACAAAGGCAAAGAACGCGACCACAAGAACAAGGATAACAATTATGAACGTAGTCATGGTTAGTCCTCCCGGTATTTCAGCCTTGGGCAGAAGATTTATTACTCGAAATACGTATTTTGGCGATCGATCCTTGTATCTCAGGCGGGTTTATCGCAGTTGATCATCCAGGGTATCCCGAAACGATCGGTCACCATGCCGAAACGTTCCGCCCAGAAGGTCTGGGTCAGCGGCATGAAAACATTGCCGCCGTCGGCAAGGGCGGCAAATATGCGTTCGGCCGCGACCGTGTCGGTCGTGGCGTAGCTGAGGGAAAAACCCTGCGGGGTCTTGAACATGCCCGGCGGCGCGTCGCTGGCATGGATAGTGTCAT